>NZ_DCLI01000074.1:0-10128 GCF_002320975.1 Clostridium sp. UBA1652 | reverse complement strand
TTGTCAACAATTAATATATTTTATTTAAAATTATATTTAAAAATAGTTGTAATATCAAAATTTTGTTCTTTTTAGAAAGAAGGACTTATATAAAGCAATAATCCCAAATCCTGTACCAAAAAGTAATACCTCAATTGTTCCCATCCAATGTAAAGCTGTACTTCCTTTTGTTGCTGTAATTGCTGAAATAAAATGATTTATACCTAATAATAAACATAGAATTGTTGCCATAATTGTAAGAATTTCAGCGTACTTTATATCCTTTTTTATAAGTGTAATTACAATAGCAAAGTCAATACTTAAATTCCATAATGCAATTTCTCTCTGCCACCCCCTGCTTATATTCCAAGTAGAATATCTATCCGCAATATCTGGCATAAAGAATTGCCATAAAAATGCACCAACTGTCATAACAAGAAATATTGTCAAATATATAAATAAAATATTATGTTCTATTTTATTCTTCATAAAGTACCTCCATATATTTTTAATAATATTGTAATATTACATAGTTTAATTGACTTAAATGTTGCTCTTAAAAACATTACTCTCAGTATTAAAGGATTAGATACATATGAACATATATTCTATATAAAACTGTTTTAATTATAATACTTAAACATTTTTTCCACAGTTAGAACAAAATGAAGAATTCGAAGATAGTTTTTCTCCGCATTCTTTACAGAAAATATCATGATTTATTTCTGTTCCACAGTTAGAACAAAACTTACTTTCTTCACTAATTTTAGCTGAACATTTATGGCACCTCTTTTGCCCATAATTATATTGTTCTCTAACTTCTTGATAATTTCTATCTTCATAGTACTTATTGTACCCATGGTGACTACCATGGTGTTTATTTTGATGATTGTAATGTTCATCATGATGATTTCCACCAAAAAATCTGAACAAATTATTTAATCCCATACATATATCTCCTTTCAATTCTTAATTAACATGCATCTTTAACTAACAAATTATAAATTAAAGCAAACACATGAATATATATTCATATGTTTTATTATATTCGTGATATATGCGTATGTCAATAAAATTAATCATGCTGTAAATGAATATATTCCCTGTAGTAAATTTAAAAATTTATACGTATAATTTTTGTAAATACCAATAAACGAATTTAAATATGTATCTAAGGGTATGTACGTAGGATTAATCCTATACATATGAAAGGAGTAAACAAATGAAAAACTATGCCATAAGTAAATTAATTTCTTTAATATTACTTACTAGTACTTCATGGGTATTGTCTTCTAATCTAAATAGAGTACCAAATAATTATGATGGTGATACTAATTTCTTTAAGTTTTTTGAGCATACTAATCCTATCATTGCTAAAGTCTCAGAAACTAATTTAATTAAAGAAGTTGCTGCTAAAACCGAGGTATCAATATCTAAAGAAGAACCTAAAGTTTCTAAGCAACCCACTGAATCTTCAAGTATTCCTAAATATGGTGATTTAATTAATTGGAGTAAAGCTAGTAATCTTATTCCTAAAGGAACTACAGTAAAAGTTATAGATTTAGCCACCAAAAAGACATTTAATATTCAACGAACTTTTGGTACAAACCATCTAGATGGTGAAGCCTCATCCACATCTGATACTAGTATTATTAAAAGTATTTGGGGTGGTTTTTCATGGGAGCGAAGACCTATCATTGTAAATATAAATGAACTTTATATAGCCGCATCAATGACTGCCATGCCTCATGCTGGAGTCGATTCTAAGGAAGCTATCAAAACTGTTGACAATCGCTCTGATGGATATGGAACAGGTGAAAACTTAGACATGATTAAAAATAATGGTATGGATGGAGTAATTGATATTCACTTTAAAGATAGTACTAGACACAAGGACAATAAACCAGACCCTCAGCATCAGGCTGCAATTTTATTATCTTCTGGAAAATAAAAATAATGAACTAGGAAATAAGCTCTTTTCCTAGTTTTTTCAGTTATACTCATGCTATATTTTTCGAAAAACATGGATAATTTAGAAAATGTGAATTACAGAATCAACTCTAAAAAGCAAGCTCTTTAAATACTTTAATTAATAACACTTAATTACAAAAAGATGACGTCATGTTTTCTTTTATTTTATTATTAATATTTTAAGACGAAAATAAAAACGTCCCTCAGTTTAAGCTAAGGCCACTTCGTTGGTCTAAACTTTTTAATTACTATAGAACGAATATTTAGCTCCTTCATTAATCTCTGAACTCTTTTGATACTTATATACGCACCTGATTGTTCAAGAGTTTTTTGTATTTTGGGAGCACCGTATCTACATTTATTTTCATTATAAATTTTAAGTATTTTTTCTTTCAATATTATATTTTCCGATTCCCTCCGGGACGGAGTATGGTGATGAGATTGGTAGTAAGTACTCTTAGGCATATTCAGCAATTTACACATAAGTCTTACTGGATAAATTCCATGATTATCATCAATAAATTTAATTATATCTCTTGATCCTTTGAGAATATGGCGATAGCTTTTTTGGCTAAAGCCCGCCTTTGGTGTAATATTTCAAGTTCCATTTTAATTCGTTCATTTTCTTTCTTTAATTTTGCAACCTCTTTAGCATTTTCTTTGTTCTTTTCTTCAGTAACTTTACTCTTTTTAGCTATAATGGGCTTTTGGGATATTTTTTGTTTCACTTGAACACTATTAGTCCAGTTATTTAGAGTAGCTGTTGACACGCCATATTCTTCACATATCTCTTTAATTGGTTTTCCAGTATTGTATACTTCAATTACCATCTTCTTAAAATCATCTGTATAAGTTTTTCTTCTCACTTGAACACACCTCTCTTAACTTTATTATAAATAATTATTAAAATGTGTCCATAAAACTATACTAACACCACTATATTTATTATGTTATCGGTCTTTACAAATCTAATTATGACCTTCGATAAATCCGTAAGAGTTGATACTATATATTTTCATTTTCAAGAAATTGCTCTAATTTCTCATTTTTAAAGCCTAAATCAAATCCTGTATCATAATATCTAAAAATGCTTTTGAAAATTTATCTTCACTTTCAAAAACACTGTCAACTATACCTTCAAAGCTTATCTTTATACTTAATTACTTTTCAATAGCATTTAACTTTTTATCTAAAAGAAACATAGTTGTAGTTTTTCCATATTGTCTTGGTCTATTTATTATAAATTACTCTTCATCTTCTATTATGTTTATAATTTTATTCAATTTATCAGACGTATCTACCATGTAATGTTTACTTAGTATACATGTTCCCGTAATATTAAACCTTTTTACCATACCATCACTTCCTTTTTAAATCAGTGGAAAGTTGAAGTTTGACAATTTGAACTCTTAATTAAAACTTTAATCAAACTTCTTCTCCACCATTAACTTTACTCATTCATTCTTAACTAAATCCTATCTAATATTATATGCCAAACCATCTCAGTATTAAACACCTATTGAGTTTAATATATTCTTCACCTCTTTGATAATCTCTTCTCCAACATAATAAGCATCTTCAATTCTCAAACTTGAATAGATGGGTAAACTAATTTCATTTTCATACTGAGAAAAGGCATTTGGATAATCATCAATCTTATATCCTAACTTCTTATATAAAGTAAATAAAGGCAGTGGTTTAAAGTGAACATTAGTAGCTATTCCTTTTTTAGCTAATTTCTCAATTAGTTTATTTCTCTTCTCTTCTTTAAATCCTCTAATTCTCAAAGAATATAAATGATAAGAAGTTTCTGTTCCTAAATTGTCTTTCTCAAAAGGAAGTATTGCCCAATCATATCTTTTAAGCAAACTTGTATAAACATTAAAAATCTTTTTCCTTTTTTCTAACATGTCAGGATATCTTTTTAGTTGTACTAATCCAATAGCTGCACTTATATCTGTCATATTACATTTAAGCCCATCAGTTATGATATCGTACTCCCATGCCCCTGCTTTTGTTTTAGAAAGTGCATCTTTGGTTTGACCCTGTAAAGATGTAATTTTAAACTCTCTGTATAGATCTTTTTTTCCTAGAATAACATTCTCATTATAGGTAATAGCTCCACCTTCTGAGGTAGTTAGATTTTTAACTGCATGAAAGGAAAAAGTATGAAAGTCACACTGACTTCCTACAACTTCTCCCTTATATTTTCCCCCAAAGGAATGAGCAGAGTCACATAGTATAATTATATCTTCTCTATTTTTAGCTTTTAAAACTTCCTTAATACCATCATAGTCGCAAGGAACTCCTCCAAAGTCTACAGGCATTATCATTTTAGTATTACTATTTATAGCACTCTCAAGTTTATTTAAATCCATAAAAAATGAATCTTTCTCTAAGTCTATTAATGTTGGTTTAACTCCTCTATGCAACGCTACACTTGAAGTTGAGGAATAGGTATAAGGAGTTGTTATTATTTCATCTTTTTCTTTTATATTAAGAACCTTTAATACAAGCTCCATAGCCTCCGTTGCAGAATTAACTGCTACAACTTTGTCAACTGAACAATATTCTTTAACCTTGTCCTCAAATTCTGCTACCTTAGGTCCAGAAGTTATCCATCCTGATTTCAAAACCTTAGTTACCTCGTCTATTTCCTCCTCAGTTATATCTGGAGGAGAAAAAGAAATTTTTCTTTCGTCTTTCATATTACTTCTCCTTAACTTAGTTAATCTTTTCTCTACTATTATATGAAGCTTAAACTTACTATCTACTACAAAAGCAAAAAAACACTTCCTAGTACTCTATTATGCCTAATAGAGTACTAGGAAGTGCTTAAAATTTATTCAATTATTAATTCGTCATCATTGTATATATCTCAAAATCCCTGGCAGCTTCTGCATCATCAATCTTTCCATCACTAAGCTTTCTATAAAGCATATATAATTTAAAACTTAATTCAGGGTTTGTAACTTCAGTTTTAGTCATCTTATCTTTAATCTTATCTTTGATGTTTATTTCTTCAAACTTAAGATTATCCTCAATCACTTCAGACATCTCATTTATAATCCTTAAGGCATCTCTATTATCAATCATTACTTTAAGTACCTTTATATCAGCTCTTAGTTTTTCTAAATCTTCTCTTTTTACAACTAGTTTATCATTAATGCTCATAACTATTCACCCTACCCAATCCATCTTATTACAATTATACGATAATCTTTATATAAAAATCAAATTATTCTACTTTATAAGTCTGTATTTCTGATTTCTGCTACTTGGTCTCACTACAGTACTATCTATATACTTTTTCTCTAATAATGAATCAAATGCACTTTTAATATCACCAGCCATAATCTTATATCCAAGAGCATCAACTATTTCTTTTTTAGATAAAGATCTATCCTTTAAAAGTTCAATTATTCTTTTCTCAATTAGATTTACATCATCATACTCTTCTTGACTTTCACCTACTTGCTTCTCAGCTAAAAAAGTTTCATTTACATTTAACCTTACTAAGAAGTAATCCCTACTTTCATTGGTTTTAAATATTGGTTTCGATGAATTATTAATGTGCATAGCTTTTATCATTTTACCTAATCCAGTAGAGTTTCCCGTTGCAAATATCAAACTTTGTAAAAACTCTCCAACCCTTATATTTCTATATATTCTAGCACAAACTTCACCCTCATTTATTTCATTTTCATCTACAATTTTATCTGCTCCAGGATAACTTATAATTACAAACTTAGTCCTATCTATTCTAATCTCTATAGGCATATGCAGCTTATAGTTTTTATGATAAACAGCATTTACAACAGCTTCTTTTATAGCATCTATTGGATAGTTACAAATATCCCCACTCTCCAGTTTATTTAAATTAAGTACATAAGTTTTTACATATCTTAAAACCCCTCTTATTTGTTCATGGATAGGCCCATCAAAAACCGTCATTATATGCTTCTTATCGGCAGATGAATTTTCAAAGTGAACAAGGTTTATATAACTTCCTGGAATAAACTCTTTTGGTCTTTCAGTAAACATCAAAACCCCAATATTTTTAACTTTTGAAGTTCCTGATGACTCTTTAATTATATCTAGCTTTTTCCCAATATCCTCGATTGAAATTTTTAAAGCATCTTGGTATCGATCACCTTTAATATCATAAAGATATTGTTTTATTAAGCTCAATCTTAAATCTTCAAGCTTACATTCTAAGTTTATATCATCATCAAAAGAAGTTTGATAATTATTATTTATAGGTAAGATTGCCTCTTCTTTAATTTCCTTTTTATCTTTATTAAAGAAAATTTCTCTCTCAACCTCTCCTTGAACCTCCTCTCCATCAGTCCAAACCGAGTGGCTTAAATACTCATCTTTATCATCTCTTCCAAACTCACTTACCGTAATTTCCTTCATGAAACTTTCTCCTAATAAAATTATTCCCTTTATACTATGTAAAAGTTAGAAAAAGATTTCTATATATCTCTAAAACTCTCTAGTATAGCCACTATTCTACATTTTGCATTAAATATTGACACAATTTTAACTTATCAACATATTATATTAGTACATTGAATTTTAGGGAAGGAGGTGATTTATTATGAATGTAAATGAAGATTTACAAACAGTCACTTTAGCCATAGAAATCTACAATGGAACTAAACCTTCCGGTGAAGTAACCTATAAAAAAAGAAGTTTTTCAGGAATAAGGCTTGATGCTCCAACTGAAAATATTCTAAATGTTGCTAAAGCCATAGCTTCAGTATTAAACACTCAAACTGGAGACTATTTACTAACTAAAGTAAGTAAAATTTCAGAAACTGAAGGAGAATAGTATTATGAATTTTGAAAAAACATTATCTAGCACTGGAGGTGAGATATATGGATCATTCACTTTCCCTAGTCTTTATCACCAGCAATGGTAGTA
Source organism: Clostridium sp. UBA1652 (assembly GCF_002320975.1). Classification (NCBI taxonomy): domain Bacteria; kingdom Bacillati; phylum Bacillota; class Clostridia; order Eubacteriales; family Clostridiaceae; genus Clostridium; species Clostridium sp. UBA1652. The sequence goes on along the minus strand of NZ_DCLI01000074.1, from coordinate 3,248 downwards.
AAGCCTCTATAACTATTCCTGATGTTAGAGAAGGATTAACTAATGAAGAAGTTGAGGAATTGATGCAGGTTATTATAGAAAACAATACTTTTCTAACTAAGAACGGAACTCTTGTAACACCTTACTCCGCTAAGATTGTTAGTAAGAGCAGTACAGTTATTGAGTTAAAGAAATAAAAAATTTAGCCCACTTGATATGGAATCTTAAATTCTATAGCAAGGGGGCTTTATATCTAACAATAAACTTCAACTATATTTTTATCCTTAACTTTAACATCTTCAACTTTCCCAAACAGTCCGCTTTTTCTAAAATCAAATACTAGAAGATATCCCTCTTTAAGGTTATACTGATCTAGGTATTCCCCCAGTTGTACAAGACCTTTCTTATGATATTCCTCTCCTCTCCAGATTTTAAGTTCTATAATATACATTTTCTTTTCGTATGTTATTACTATATCAAAACGCTTCTCTTCTCCACCCTTTACCTCTTTAAATGCAAAACCTGTTCCATTTATTATTGGGCTTATAAAAGCTAAAAATAGTAATCTTCCATCCTCTTCTAAAAAAACCTGCCTTTTTTCTGAATACTCATGTTTTAAGAACTCTTGAAACTTTATAAGAACTTTCTTTATATCTAAGGTTCCATCTTCTTTTATGAACTTGGACCTTTCATTATAATATCCAACATCTGTAGATGTTTCTATAATAGAGCTCATATAATCATACAATCTTTGTTCATATATTTTATTATGAATCTTTACCTTATCATTTTCTCTTTTAAACATACCATAAGTGATTCCCATGGTTATTATTGGGTTATCCTTATTAAACGCAATATCCATTCCATCTATTATTATCTTTTTCACCAATACTCTTAACTCTGTATTATTCTCAACATTTTTTATAAGACTCTCAAAGTTAGTATTATCATCTTTTAGAATTTCCTTAACAGCCATGTCCATATACTCTTTTTTCCATTCTAGTTTTTCCTCATCCATTATGTTTTCATCTATTATTTTGCAGAGCTTACTTACTAAAAAAGGATATCCAGATGTATAGAATCTAAGTCTTTGTGAAAAATAGTCTTTATCCAAAGTAACTTTTTTATCTTGTACATAGTCCACAAGCATTGTTTCTATTTCTTCTTTGGAAAAGCTCATATCAACATTAAAGTCAGAGGCAATATTCCACGGACTATTGTATTTATGTTCTTCATCTTTTCTTATCTTAAGCTTCATACTTTTAACGTCATGAACCCCAGCTAATATTACACTATGAAAGGTATAGTCTTTCCCTTCATTTCTAAGCAAATACTTATTTCTAAGCAACCCTAAAAAATCTAAAAACAACTGATTGTTACTGCTTTTATCTACCTCATCTATTATTAAAACAACCGATTTGGCAGAATATTCAACCAAGTCAGTTATAAACTCACTAAATTTATCCATGCTATTAACTTCATCAATTTTTTCAACTATAAAATTATACAGGGTTTTATTTTGTGAAAATCTAAAGTAATTTTTAAACTGAAGCATTACGCTGCTCAAAAACCTACTTACTTCTCTATAACTTTCAGAATCAATAGACTCAAAACTTATCTTTATAGGTAAATACCCTTCCATTTTATTTAATCTTTGTTCTAAAAGATATAAGGTTGTAGTTTTCCCATACTGTCTAGGTCTATTTATTATAAAATATTCTTCGTTTTCTATTAATTCTATTATTTTATCCAATTTATAAGATGTATCCACCATATAGTGCCTACCTGGTATGCAAGTTCCAGTAACGTTAAATCTTTTTCTCATTATTTATTCACCCTTCTTTTTAGATAGTTGAGAGTTAGTTGTAGAAATTTATCTAAGCTAAATTTCTTCTTTCGCTCTTAAATATTCACAATCAGTTCTCAACTTATTAGAGCAGTTGAGAACTAAAAAGAATATTTTAACTTCAGATATTCATATTATAATACTATACAATTTTATTTTATCATTTTTAGGGTTTATTTGAAATAAATCAAAACTACTAAAGTTATAGAATCTTCATATTGATTACAGCTTTTTTAGATTATATACCAAACTCTACAGGTTTTAAGCATACATAAAAATTTAACTAGTCAATCCTCTGTTTCTTTACTCATCTTCATCATCAAAATCACTAAAGTATTCATTATAAACTTCACTCATATGATCACCAAATTCCCAATCTACCCCTACTACATCTTCTCGTATATGATTCATTCTGTCTTTACATTTCTCCTCTAGACCATTCTTAAAGATATAATCTAACGCATTAATATAAGATCTTAGTATATTATTATAAAGCCATTCATCAACATCTCCATATTCAATCATAAATTCTACTCCAAATTCTGAATAACTAATCATAAGTTCAGCAATCAACTTCGAATTTTTAGATATTTTTTTAAAATCTCTAATGGCTTTGTTAATATTTGAATATTTAAGCTTTCCAAAACCTTTATAATGAAAAAATTCATCTTGAATAATTTTTTTGTACTTTTCAAAGATTTCTATTTCAAAATCTGGATCAACTTTAGTTCTGTAATACTCTTTAATTACAGGAAATTGTTTTGCTAATTCAACTATTTCTTTTATGAGTTCCTGATTACTTTTATTTTCTAAATATGATCTTAAATCATTGATTTTTAACATAGACATAATATTTCTCCTAATAGTATTAATCATAACTTTACTATATACTATACTTTCTTAACTATTAATTGAATATTATTTAAAAAAATCAAATTATTAATATTTATATCGTTTCTTTTCAGAGAAGTTTTTTAAATATACTTTAACCCATCTGGATATTCATATTTTGCTTTAATGCTTGTCTTTTCCTCTAATAACTCTCTAAAAGCTTTTTTATCTTCAGAAGTTTCAAATGAATCTAGAGGAATTATTGTGGGGGGAGGATGAGAAGTGCAGTTAAGAGTTAAGAGAGAATAGTTAATAGTGAAGGTAGAAATTCTTTTAAGAGAATTTCAGAAACTAAAAAACAAGCTTCAGAGACCAATGTCATTAAGTTAAGAAATAAATATCATAGTTATGGACAGAGTATGTTTACAAATACATACCTGTTCTTTTTTTTGTATAACAATTTACGTACAATAATTTTTATCAAAATAATATAAAAAGCTTGACAAATAGTTAGAAAAATGTGGCGAAGCCCCTTAAATATATAGATTTTTAAGGAGGTTCGCAAATGAATGAATATGCAAATTTTATAAAG
>NZ_DCLI01000016.1:0-7011 GCF_002320975.1 Clostridium sp. UBA1652 | reverse complement strand
AAAAACTTTACACTAACATAAACCTCAAGGAGGGGTGTTTTATGAATAACGAATTAATTAGTAATGTGATGTCAATTTTCATTTTTGCTTTGTTATATTTGACTTTTTTAGTTACCCCTAAGATAACTAGAAAAGATTTAATATTTGGTGTTTCAATACCATTAGATAGGACTAAAGATGAAGAAATTAAAAAAATATCTAGAAGTTATTATATTGAAGTAACAGGGATAACTTTAACTATTGCCATAATTTATTTTATAATATTAAACAATGTGTTTAACCACCCTTTAACTTTAGTATTATTTACTATTGTTATTATTGGAGCATATTTTGTAATCTATTTAAGATCTAATAAAAAGATGAAGATATATAAAAGTAAAAATAATTTTATGGGTAATAAAAAACAGGTGGTTTATGTTGATACCAATATGTCTAAAACCTTAAGAAAAGATGCAGTAGTACATCCTGTTTGGTTTATTATACCTGGGATTATAGCTTTAACTAATTTAATTTTGCCGCTTATGAATTACGATAATCTTCCAGAAAATATAGGTACACATTGGAATATACAAGGTGTTGCAGATAGATTTGTGACTAAATCTATGGGTTCAGTTATAAGTACTGGATTAATACCTTTAGTTTTAGTTGGAATTTTAGCTTTCACAAATTACTCTATTGCTATAAGTAAAAATAAAATTGATGCAAGTAATCCTGTTAAAGCTTCACAAAAATTATTTAAGTTTAAGAAAATTAATTCAATAATGATATATTGTTTAACTATTGGATTAAGTCTTTTATTAACAACATTTAATTTAAAATCTTCTAATATTATTTCTTTTGATTTAGCTAAATTTACTCCGGTTTTAATTATCTTTTTCCTAGCAGTAGTTATAGGACCTATCATTATAAGTATTAAAATAGGTCAAGGTGGAAGCAATATAAAGGATAAGGATGAATCAGATATAAATTCTGATGTTATAAATGTTGATGACGATGAGTTTTGGATACTTGGATCTTTTTACTATAATCCTAATGATCCATCAATATTTGTAGAAAAGCGTTTTGGAACTGGATGGACAATGAATTTTGGCAATAAAATATCTATTATTATATCGATAATATTTATAATATTTGTAGCTATAATGATACTAATGCCAGTTATATTTTCATAAAGTAGGGGTGTGTTGATATGGTAAGTAATAATGTAATAATTTCAATGAGTATAGTAATGCTAGTTTGTGTATTATTTCCTATAGGTATATTTATATATTTCAAAGTTAAAGAAGGGATATCTATAAAGACAACCTTAGGTGGAATAATAGGCTTTGTATTATTTGCATTAATATTAGAGCAAATACTTCATAAAATTGTTATGTCCTCTAATATAATTCCAACAAATACTTTTGCTTTTGGTATATATGGGGCTCTGGCTGCTGGAGTATTTGAAGAAACAGGAAGATTTTTGGTTTTCAAAACTTTTTTAAAGAATAAAAGAGAATGGAAAGATGGGCTAGGATATGCTATAGGTCATGGAGGAATAGAAGCTATACTAGTTGGAGGATTGAGTTTTCTGAACTCTTTAATAATAACTTTTGCATTAAACTCAGGCACTTTAGATACGATGCTAAAGGGACAAAGTGAATCTATGGTTGAAGGTATTAAAGCCTCTGTAATGAATGCAACTCCTTTAATGATTGGGGTTGGTGGTATTGAGAGAATATTTGCATTTATGGTTCAAGTTGGACTTACTTTTGTAGTGTTTTATGGAATTAAAAAGAGAAAAAATATTTATCTTTTATATGCAATATTGCTCCATGCATTAGTAGATTTTATTCCTGCTTTATATCAAACCAAGATAATAAGTAATGTTTTTATAGTAGAGGCAGTTGTAGGTATATTTGCAATTATAACAGTAGTTTTTACTATAAGAAGTAGAAAAATATTTGAGAATATTGAATAGAAAATAAAACTCTGAGAATAATTTTTTGTCCTCAGAGTTTTTTCTATTTACAATAAAATGTTTTAGGAATATATTGTATTTACAGTTAATTTCCCTAATATGTTTCCAGTTGAAAATGATGAAGAAGAGGTAGAGAAAATGACCCGTATATTACTTGATGGAATAAGAAAATAATTATAAATATAGGAGGCAACTTACCATGCACAGTAATTCTGTTATTTCTGTACAAAATATTACACAGAAGTTTGGTTCCAATACAGTACTTGATGATGTAAGTATTGAGGTTAAGAAGGGTGAGGTATTAGGTATCTTAGGACCTTCTGGTTCTGGAAAAACAACTTTAGTGAAGTCTATAGTTGGAATGCAGACGCCAAGCTTAGGCAGTATTGAAGTGTTGAATACTAAAATTCCATCATTAAAGGTAACATCTAAGGTTGGTTATATGGCTCAATCTGATGCCTTATATGAGGACTTAAATGCAATGGATAATCTTTTGTTTTTTGCTGAACTTTATGGATTAAAGGGAAAGATAGCAAAAGAGAGGGCTAGAGAGGTTTTAAAACTTACACATCTTTTAGAAGATGAAAAAAAGGCTGTGAGAAACTTCTCTGGCGGAATGAAAAGAAGACTATCTCTTGCAATAGCTTTAATACACACCCCTGAGATTATAATATTAGATGAACCAACAGTTGGAATAGATCCAGTGCTTAGACAGGAGTTCTGGGGCAAGTTTAATGAACTTAAAGATAGTGGTTGTACTATAATAATTACTACTCATGTTATGGATGAAGCTGAGAAATGCGATAGATTAGCCCTTATAAGAGATGGAAAGATAACAGCATTATCTTCTCCAGAGGACTTAAAAAAACAAGCTAAGACTGAAACTATAGAAGGTGCTTTTTTATATTTTGGAAGCCTAAAGGGGGAGAAATAATATGAGAAGTATTACTGTGGCTAAAAGAGTTATGAAACAGATTATAGGAGATAAGCGAACCATAGGAATGATGTTATTAGCACCTATATTTGTTATTTATCTTTTTAGTATAATATTGACTTCTGCTCCAGAGAAGGCAAAGGTTGATGTAATATCAGCTCCAGAAGAGTTTATAGTTTTCCTTGAAGACGAGGCAGAGGTCACAAATGTATCTAATGAAAATGAAGCTATAGATAATCTTAAAGAAAAGAAATCGGATGGATTTATAGATTTTAGTGGAGACAAAGCAGAAATAACTATTGATGGTTCAGATCCTAATACAGCAAAACTTACAATAAATTCTGTAAGTAAGGCAGTGTCATCTTATTCAGAAGATAAATTATCTGTATTTATAAAAGATATCAGTAAAGCCTTAAAGGGAAATACAGTGAAAGTAGATATGCCTAATAAACCAGAGATCAATTATCTTTATGGCTCAGAAGATATGGATTTATTTGATGTTTTAGCACCTACAATGATGGGGTTTTTTATATTCTTTTTTGTATTTTTAATAGCAGGAGTATCCTTTTTGAGAGAGAGAATAAGCGGAACCTTGGATAGAATATTAGCTACTCCCTTAAAAAGAAGTGAAATAGTACTTGGATATTTTATAGGCTTTGGTGCATTTGTAGTTATTCAGACTGTAATTATACAATTGTTTATGTTTTACGGATTAGATATAAATTTAAAAGGAAGTTTTTTAAGTGTATTATTAATAAATATAATACTTGCAGCTGGATCTCTGTCCTTAGGTACATTTTTATCTTCATTTGCAAGAAATGAACTTCAGTTGTTTCAATTTATACCAGTTATAATAATTCCTCAGATTTTATTTAGCGGCATATTTAATTTAACAGAAGCTCCAACATGGGTACATGTTTTATCTAAAGTATTTCCACTTACCTATGGAGCTGAAGCTTTAAAAAACGTTGCTATAAAGGGATACACTTTAGGAGAAGTTTCTTTTGATGTTTTTATGCTTGCAGGATATGCAATATTATTTATAATGCTCAATATATTAGCTTTAAAGAAATATAGAAGGATTTAGAAGTGAAAAAAGTAGTTTTTAAGCTGATAAAAACTACTTTTTCTGTACATTATACTATGCTAAACTAAATACATAGATAAGCATAGTATATAGTAAAGCTAAGCATTTAGTAAAACTAATCATTTAGTTAAATATAGTACACAGTAAAACTATGTATTTAGGTAAACACAGTATTTGGTAAAATTTAAAAGCAAAAGGATTTAAATAGGATTAAAAATAAGCCTCTGAAGAGCTATAGTGTGGACAATTCCTTTATAGCTTTAATTCCAATTTCAATTTCTTCATCAGTATTAAAGTAAGAAAAACTAAATCTTACTGCTCCTTGTTCTTTAGTTCCTAAAGCTTCATGCATAAGTGGAGCACAGTGAGCACCAGCTCTTGTTGCTATTTCATAGTTATTCCAAAGCTCATCACATACAAGGTTTGAATCATAATCGCCAAGATTTAAAGTAACTATAGGAGCTCTTAAAAACTTTGAGAAGTCGCCATAGATACGTATATTTTGAGTATCTTTAATTCCATTATAAAACTTCCACATATGAGACAGTTCCTTTTCTCTTATTTTATTTATTCCTATTTCCTCTATAAATTCAAGCCCTGCTAAAAGTCCAGCTATACTGTGGCTATTAACTGTTCCTGCTTCTAGAGCATCGGGCATTTCTAGGGGATGGGACTTTGAATAAGAGTGACTTCCGCTGCCACCTGTTTTTAATGGACGTATTGGAAGATTATCTTTTATGCATATTCCGCCTGTTCCTTGAGGGCCCATTAAAGATTTATGTCCTGTAAAGCAAATTATATCAACATTATCTCTGTGCATATCTATAGGGAAAACTCCAGCAGTTTGAGAAGCATCTAATATAAATAGTAGATTGTTTCTTTTGCAGATTTCTCCTATAAGTTTTATGTCTATAAGATTTCCTGTAAGATTTGAACCATGGGTGCAGACTATGGCTTTAGTGGTTGATTTAATTTCTTTTTCTATTTTAGAGTAATTTAAAATTCCATTTATATTAGAAGGAATTATAGATAAATCAATTCCTTTTTCTCTTAAGGCATAAAGTGGTCTTAAAACAGAATTGTGTTCAAGTTCCGTAGTTATTACATGATCACCTATGCTCAGACAACCATTTAAAGATATATTTAAAGCTTCTGTAGAATTTGAAGTGAAGGCAACATTTAGAGGATTACCTACATTAAATAATTCTGAAACTTTTTCTCTTGTTTTATATACAAGTCTAGAAGCATCAAGAGCTAAAGAGTAAGAACCTCTAGAAGGATTTCCTAAAGTATTTATAGCATTTGCAACAGCTAGAGCTACAGTATCTGGTTTTGGAAAGCTTGTAGCTGCATTATCAAAATAAATCATTATATTTGCACCTCTTTTTCAGTTGAAAGTTGAAAGTGGAGAATTGAGAATTATTGCGGTTTTTTGACTAGATAGTTCCATCAACTCTCAATTATCAACTACATAATATTATAGCAAATGTATCTCTTAATTCACCAACTTTTCTTTCCAACATAGACTTATGGATTTAAACAAAGCTAAATCTTTCTAAACTAAAAATTATGGTATAATTAATCTAGTAATTTAAAACTAAAAGTGAGGTGTATTTATAGTTGATTAAAAAAAGATTTAATAGTACAGGAGTTTGTGTTCCAAGAAAACACTACATGGTTGATATAAGTAAAAAGCTTATTCAGATTAAAGAACTTATAGATAATGAATTTTATTTTACTATAAATAGACCTAGACAATACGGAAAAACCACTACATTAAGCAGATTAAAAAATTTATTGACTGAAGAATATTTAGTTATAAATATTAGTTTTGAAGGGGGACTCCATAAAGCCTTTGAGGATGAAGAGACCTTTTCAAATAAATTCTTAAAATTGATATATCAATCTATAAAAGTTGAAATAGAAAAAAATAATCAATTAATAGAATTATTTAATACCAAGGTTCAAGATCTAGATGAATTATCAGATTCTATAACTAAATTTATAGAACTATCAGAGAAAGAAGTAATTTTATTAATTGATGAGGTTGATCAAAGTTCAAATAATCAGTTGTTCTTAAGTTTTATAGGAATGTTAAGAAAAAAATATTTAGCAAGAGAAGTAGGAGAAGATTATACTTTTAAATCTGTTATATTAGTTGGGATGTATGATATTAAAAGTTTGAAATTAAAGTTAAGAGCAGAGGAAGAGGCTAAATATAACTCACCTTGGAATATAGCTGTAGATTTTGATGTAGATATGAGTTTTTCCCCAGAAGAAATATCAACTATGCTTAATGAGTATAGGGAAGCTAATAATATCTATGATATGGATATTAAGGCTTTAAGTGATGAAATTTACTTCTTCACAGGAGGCTACCCCTATTTAGTAAGTAAGATTTGTCAGATTATTGATGAAAAAATATTATTTGAAGAGAAGCTTCCTTGGAGTAGAGAAGAAATTCGAAAAGCAATTAAAATGATTAATGAAGAAGTAAATACTTTGTTTGAGAGCATAATCAAAAACTTAGAAAACAATAAAGAATTATATAAATTAGTAAGTAGAATTTTAGTTGATGGAGAGCATATAATATTTAATCCGTTGGACCCAACCATAGCATTAGGGTTAACCTATGGAATATTTAAGAAAGGTGAAAATGGGGTAGAAATAAGTAATAAAATATTTGAAGAAATAATTTATAACTATATGATATCAAAAGTACGAACTTCAGCTAATAATATGAGTTTGTACAACATTAAATCAAGCTTCACAAATAATGATGGAGGATTAAATATAGAAAAGATTCTTCAGAGGTTCCAGCAATTTATGAAAGAACAATATTCTGCTAAAGATAAAGAATTTATAGAACATCATGGGAGGATTATATTCTTAGCTTTCATAAAACCTATAATCAACGGAACAGGATTCGATTTTAAAGAGGTTCAAATATCAGAAGAAAAAAGATTAGATTTAGTGATAACCTACAATAATTTCAAATATATAATTGAAACTATAATAGTGCGTTTTTAC
>NZ_DCLI01000020.1:0-118425 GCF_002320975.1 Clostridium sp. UBA1652 | reverse complement strand
ATGTTCATTATACAAGGTGAATCTTATGAAAAATATTGAATCTATTTCGCTTAATTTAATAGACATAACCCTTCTCAATAAAGTACCCTTTGAAATATGTCAGAAGTATAAGATTTTACCCCTAGGGAGATTCAAGGGGAAGATTTACGTTGGTATGGAGGAAATAAAAAAAGAATATATAAGGTATTTAGAGCAAAATCTTTCTGAAGCCATTGTTCCGGTAAAAATTGATAAAGAAAATATAACCAAGCTCATATATGATGGCTTTGGTGTTAAAATTCATGACAGAAACAAATACATAGAAGAAAATATAATAAGTGATGCTATTGATAAAAATGCTTCAGATATACATTTTGAGCCGTTTGAAAAAGAAGTTAATATTAGGTTTCGATTAAATGGGTCTCTTATACTTTGTTATAAGATTACTCGTGAAGAATATGAGGCAGTAGTTTCAAGAATTAAAGTTAAAGGTAATATGGACATAGCTGACAAGCTGAAGGCTCAAGATGGAAAGATGGTATATAATTATAACGAAAATTTTTTGGATTTAAGGATATCATCCTTGCCTACTTATTATGGGGAAAAGATAGTTATAAGAATAATGTACAACAATGAAGATGATAAAAATCTTGAATCCTTGAGCTTTGATAAAAGAGACTTAGAATATATAAATAAATTAATTTCTATGAATAGTGGCATGATTTTAATAAATGGGCCCACTGGGTCTGGAAAATCTACGACGCTTTATTCTATTTTGAAAAAGGAAAATAGTAAGGACTTAAATATTATGACAATAGAGGATCCTGTAGAGGTTCTTATTAATGGAATAAATCAAGTTAATGTTAGCAGAAATGAGAGTGGTGATATTACCTTTCATTCTGGCTTAAGGAGCATTTTAAGACAAGACCCAGACATTATTATGGTTGGCGAGATACGTGATGAAGAAACAGCTAAGATAGCTGTTAGAGCGGCTATTACAGGTCACAAAGTGTATTCAACAATTCATACTAAAAGTTCTTACGAAGTATTTAAAAGATTAAAAGAGATGAAAGTTGAAGAGTATTTAATAGTAGATTCTATAATTGGAGTAATATCCCAAAGACTAATAAAAAGATTGTGCGATAAATGCAAAAAAGAATTTTATGTAGAAGAAGATTTAATAAAAAAATATAAACTTAAAAATAGTAGATACTTTAAGAAAAATGGATGTAAATATTGCAATAATACAGGATATTCAGGCAGAGTTTTGGTTTATGATTTACTTTTGATGAATAGTGAAAACAGAGAAAAGATAAGAAAATATTTATCAGGAAGTTATGATTTTTCAAGTGATTCAGGACATTTGAATAAATGCCTAGAGCATTTGGAACAAGGAGTAATTGATTTTGACGGTTTTAGAGAATTTGTAGATGGTGATATTTATGAAGATTAATAGAAAAGAAATAAACTATGAGAATTTGAGTTATATTTTAATTAATATTTCAGAAATGATAGATAGTGGCATAAATATTTTAGCAGCCATGGACATACTTGAAGATGGAATAGATGGTAGTAGAAATAAATTAATAATAAATAGGATGAAAGAGAATATAAAAAGTGGACACAGCATATCAGAAGCCTTTAAGAGTGAGGATTCAATGCCAAAGTTATGCAATGAATTAGTAGCAATAGCAGAGGAAACAGGAAGTTTAAATAAAGTTTTAATACAATTATCAAATTATTATAAGAAGCTTTATTCATTTAAGAAGCAAATAATAAGTTCATTGGCATACCCTATTATATTATTTTTATTGCTTGTTATTATGGTTGTGTTTTTATTTGTAATGTTAGTCCCTAGTTTCAGCGAAATGTATGCCTCAATGGAAATCGTTCCATCATGGCTTCTTGGAAAACTATTTAATCTTAGAGAATTTGCAGAGAACAATACTCTTATTTTCTATCTATATACAGTTAGCTATGGGATAGTGATACCTTACGTAGTTGTAGTTTATTTTTTAAAGGAATTAGCTATTAGAAATATATTAAAATTAAAGATTGTTTTTCAATATAAAGAGTATATTATGCTTATGATGCTCAACATGATTTTTGAGAGTGGAATAAATCTACAAAGGGCTTTTAGCAAGTTTTCAAAAGAAATTAAAAATCCATTAATTAAAAGTCATATAAAAGAAATAAATGATGGGTTACTTAAAGGAAAGTCTTTAAAGCTTACACTAAAACAAGAAAAAATATTTTCAGAATATACTTTAGCGGTAATTAGTATTGGTGAAGAGATAGGAAAACTTAGTGAGAATATAAATAGAGCAATGATAAAATCAGAGGAAAATTTAGTGCAAAAAACTAAAAAGATATCAGGTGCAATACAACCAACATTTATATTAATAATTAGTTTTCTCATTGTAGGGATAGTATTAACATTTCTTATGCCTTTATATCAAGGAATAAAAATATGAGGAAGAAAGGTTTTACATTAATTGAAGTAATATGTGCTTTAGCTATTTTGAGTGTTTTTGCAGCAACTACTATGACTATAATTAAACCTATGATAAAAATCTCTAAAGAGCAAGAAGCACAGACTGTAGTATATTTAACTGAGGATATACTTTGTTATGGAAAGCTTTATAGTAAATATAATGAAACTTACCTAAATGGAGTTATAGATAAGAAAAAAATCTATATTTATGCCAGTGGCTTTAGTAGAACTTACGACTTACCTAAAGGTTATGAATATTACACAAGTAATTCAAAGAAAACTTTTAAAATAAATAGTAAAGGTGAAATAGATATTTCCACTACGATATATCTAAAGTTTGAAGGAGAAAATGTAGCAGGGATATCTATAACAGTAGGAAGTGAAACATTAAATGTTAAGTAAAAAGAAAGGCAATGTATTAATTGAAATACCTATAGTAATTGCAGTAATAGCAATAGTTATAGTAATATCTTTTGAAGCTATGATTAAAGCTAATAAGATGTATAAGCTTAGAAATGATGTAAGAAAAAATACAGTAATTTTCAAGAGTGTAGTAGGAGAACTTAGATATAACTCTAAATACAATGAAATGAAAGACAAAATAGGGGAAAGTAGTACTTTTTATATAAATGAAGAAAATTTGATTTTAGATAAAATGAAGGAAAGTAATATTAAAGACCTTCTGGATAATAATTTGATAAATGATAAAAAGTTTGTACAAGTGGATGCGCATAAGGATTCTGATGTAATTTCTTTAGAAATTTCATTAAAAGGGGAAAACTCTCATGACTTAGACTTAAAAGAGTTAGTTTATATATCGGAGAACTTGGAGCTATGAAGAAAAAAGGTTTTACATTAATTGAGGTTATTGTGTATATTTCCATAGGAACTGTATTAATTACATTGATGATAGGAGTAATCTTTAACCTGGTAAAATTTCGAAAAGATTATATTAAAAGATCAATAGAAGAAGATATGGTCACTAATGGAATAATATCTATTTCAAGCAGATTAAACAAAGGACAGCTTAAAAATATAGAAGTTGAAAATAACAAAACCATAGCAATAAATGAAAATGGAAATAAAACATCTAAAATCACCCTATATAATGGAGCAGATTTAGCGGTATGTTATTATGAGGGCAATAGGCTACTAACTGTGAATAAGATAATAACAGGGATAAGTGATTTTGAAGTTGTTAAAAAACAAAAGTTAGTCTATATAAAAATTAGTATTGAGGAAAATGTATATGAAGAAGTTTTTAAAATCTAAAAAGGGTAATGTTTTATTAATTGTTCCCGTGTATTTAGTGGCAATATCGATAATTATAACCTTAATATATAAAATAATGATAGTTAATTCTGCTAAAAGCTACATATACCCTTATAAATATAATTCCACAGAAGTTTTTGAAGAGAGTGAATTAACTTTAGTTAATAATTATATAAAAAAGATAGATAAAACCAATATAAGAAATACTGAAGAATTAAAAAGCTATCTTATAAACAATAGGATAGTAGAAACATTAGGTACAAGTAGAATTTATTATGATAATAGCCAAGATTGTATATATATAGAGAGAAAAATAAAAGAAGGAACAATAAAAAATAGGCTAAATTATCGATTTGAAGATGAAAAGATAATAATAAGTTTAAGTAAATATTATGAAGGAGTGTAAGGACTATGATAGGTTCAAAAGAAATCATTATAGATGACAATTACATTACTTTTTCTAATCAAAAAAGGAAGTTTAAGTTGACTGAGTTTGACAAATACAAAAAGGAATTAAAGGGTAAAATCAAGGTTGTTTTAATTAATACAAGAATGGAAGTAATTAAAGTAATGCTAAATAAAAATGAAACTATTGAAAAGGTAATAGATGAAAATTTTTATAAACCAAAAGACAAATTGTTTCATTATATTAAAAACAAAAAATCCAATGACTTAATATTATACTCCATAGATAAACCTATGATTTTAGATAAGTTAATGGAGAGTGGACGGATAATTGCTATAAAACCATATGAGTTTATGCTTTTAAAGAAATATTCACCAAAGAAAAATATATTATTTAAGCCCTATGCATCTAAGGAAAAGAATAATAAAAAAATAATTATACACTCGGATTTTGGGAGATTGTTTTTATTAGCTATAGATGAAGATGAGTTGGTTTATAGTAAAAATATTAATCTTAATGAGTTTAGAGAGCTTAATAATTATATAAAGTTGTCAAAGACAAAAATGTTAAAAGAAAAAGAAGATAAAATAGAATTTAAATTCGGTAATCTTGAAAAAGGTTATTTAGATAAAGTTTTAGCTATGGAAGAGGTGGGAGTTAGAAGTGAGGAAGTTTAAAAATTTTATACCCTTAGATTATGAGGATAAGGAGAAAGTAAAAAGTGAATTTAGGGTTAAGAAAATTATAAAATTATTACTACTTATAAATTTATTACTCATTCCTGTAGCAGTTTCTAATATTAAAACTCAAGTTTTTAATAAAGAAGAAAAAAACTTAACTGTTAATGTAAAAGGTGAATTAATACCAATAGATAAAATAAGAATAGTGATGGATAAAGCTAGTGAATTAAATAGCGAAATTAAGATTAATAATTACAATTTTATTATAAAAACTTCAAAACTAGATAATAATGATAAGATGTTTCAGGAATTATATAAAAATAAGAAGATAAAAATTGAATCTGTAAATCACGGGGAAGATTTTGATGAAATAAAGGGTGTGTTAAATGAATAAAAATGTTTTGGTTAAACTTACTCTTTTAATAATCTTTTCTATAGGAAATATAATGGCTATTAATTATAAAGCTCCCGCTAAAGATATACCTAATAAAGTCAATATTCCTATAAGTTATGAGAATGTCAAAGAGTCTTTAGATAAAATAGATAATCTAATTATAGAAAAAGAAGAGTTTAAAGAAGATATTATTAAAGTATCCACCACATTAACAGGAGAAAAGAAAGAGCTTGAAGAATTAATAAAAGAGATAAACACAAACAAATTTATTAATGGAGTGGAGAATATATCAATAGAAAAATATCAAGAGAATTGGAAGTGGAATGGAGTAATAGTATTTAATTCTTATGTAGAATACAGAAATCTTCATAAAAATGAATAAATTGCTTAAAAGAATTGCATTCAAACAAGAGTTTTGATAAAATATCATTGTTGTTTAAATATAATAAATAACCCTTATCTAGGTAATTTAATTAGTATGATTTATTTATAAGGGGTTATAATATATAATGAATTAATACATTTTGGAGGGAAACTTAATGATATCAGCTAGTGATTTAAGAAAAGGCGCTACTTTTGAATTTGATGGACAAGTGTTTACTGTTTTAGACTTTTTACATGTTAAACCAGGTAAAGGAGCTGCATTTGTTAGAACAAAATTGAGAAATGTAATTGCAGGCGGAGTTGTAGACAGAACATTTAACCCAACTGAA
The DNA here is from genome assembly GCF_002320975.1 of Clostridium sp. UBA1652. Taxonomy (NCBI): domain Bacteria; kingdom Bacillati; phylum Bacillota; class Clostridia; order Eubacteriales; family Clostridiaceae; genus Clostridium; species Clostridium sp. UBA1652. The sequence continues at coordinate 112,487 of NZ_DCLI01000020.1, read as the reverse complement.
AAATTCCAAGAAGCTGTTATAGAAAGAAAAGAAATGCAATATTTGTACTCTGATGGAGAATTATATTACTTCATGGATCAAGAAACTTTTGAGCAAATTCCACTTAACTTTGAAAAAGTTGAAGAAGCAATAAAGTACTTAAAAGAAAATATGTTTGCAATTATTAAATTCTATAAGGGAGAGGCTTTCTCTGTTGAAGCACCTAACTTTGTTGAATTATTAGTAACTCAAACTGAGCCAGGAGTAAAAGGTAATACAAGTACAAATGCATTAAAACCAGCAACTGTAGAAACTGGAGCTGTAGTAAATGTACCTATGTTTGTTAATGAAGGTGATGTTATAAGAGTTGACACTAGAACTGGGGACTACATGGAAAGAGTATAATATTAGCGCTAAGTCATAAGACTTAGCCCTTTTATTATAAGTGAGGAAGTGTAATTATGAATTTTAGAGATGAACTTGAAAATTTAGAATTATTACTTAAGGCTATTCCTGAAACTGATAAAAAAATCTTAGATTCATTTTCTAATATATTAAAAGGGTTTAATAATAAATTAGAAGAAATTGAAGTAAATATAGAAACTTTACAAGAGAACGTAGAGTTTTTAAATAGTGATTTATCTGAAATTCAAGATGATTTATTTGAAGAAGTAAGTTTAGAGGATCTAGAAGATTTTGATGAAGGTTTTGAGGAAGTAACTTGTAGTAATTGTAATAAGCCAATATTTATAGAAAAAAGTGCTTTAGTGAATAACGAAATAATTCCTTGTCCATTTTGTGGAGAAAGCATAGAATAAAAAAAGAATGTCACATGACTATATTTAAATAGGAGTGGCATTCTTTTTTTATTGCATAGGAAAGTGAATTCTTTTCTATGCAATAAAAAATGCAAGGGGTGCAGGGGAAGTTGTGTTCCCCTGCCTGTTAAGGAGGGTGCTCAGACACGTAGTGTCGTCGAAGGGAACCATAGGGTTCCCTAGCGAAGTGGCGACAGCCACTTTTTTTATGTAATTTTATTTTACATATTTTATTTATGTAGTTATATTTTTGGAAAAACATAAATAGAATTTATTGTAAGTGGAGGTGATGTTATGGATAGATATAATTCAATAATAGAGATATTACCAGAGACTATATTAAATAAAATAAGGCAAATTGATATGAATATTTTGCAGGAGCTTAGAATTAAGGTTGGATTACCTCTAATACTTGAAACCAATGTAGGAGAAAAAGTTATTGATTATATCTGTAGATACGAAGATTTAAAAACAATCACACAGAGAGTATCTAAATATTCTATGTATGCTTTTGAAGAAGACATAAGGCAAGGTTTTATAACTATAAAGGGTGGACATAGAATTGGATTAACAGGTGAATGGGTTATAGAAAAAGAAAAAGTAAAAACCATAAGAAATATTTCATCTTTAAATATCAGAGTTACTAAAGAAATATTGGGAGCAGCAGATTCGGTTATTCCATATATAACAAGTAAAAATACTGTTATTAATACTATAATAATTTCTCCACCTAAGTGTGGGAAGACCACCCTTTTAAGAGACATAACTAGAACCTTATCAAACGGAATAAGTTCTAGAGGATTTAAAGGAAAAAAAATATCTGTTATAGATGAACGAAGTGAAATTGGGGCTTGTTTTAAAGGCATACCTCAAATGGATTTAGGAATTAGAACAGATGTATTTGACAATTGTATAAAAAGTGAAGGAATGTTTATGGCAATAAGGAGTATGTCCCCAGAAGTTATAATCTGTGATGAAATAGGTACAAGTAAGGATGTGGATGCACTTATAAAGGCATTTAGTTCAGGAGTTAATATTATAACATCCATACATGGATATGGAATAAAGGATTTATATAACAGAGAGATATTCAAAGATCTCTTGATAAATAGAGTTATAAAAAGAGTTGTAGTACTTAGTAATAATAAGGGACCTGGAACCATTGAACAGATAAAAGAATTGGGGGAGGGAAGATCGTGATTAAAGGAATTCTTTTTCTAGGAATATTTATATGCTCAACATATTTAGGATTCAGTCTAGGTGAAAGCTTCATAAAGAGATATACACATTTAAGAGCTTTTGAAAAATCATTAGTGTTAATGCAAAATCAAATATTGTACGTCTATACTCCTCTGCCAGAAGTATTTGAATTTCTAACAGAAAAAGTTGAGGGGATATGGAAAGAATTTTTTAAGAATATATCTGAACTGTTAACTAATAATTTTACTGATGATGTATATGGAGCATTTAAAGACAGCATAAACAAGTACAAAGATAAGCTCTATTTAAAAAATGAAGATCTAGACTTAATAATTGATTTTTCAAAGTCATTAGGTGAGTCTGGGACATATGGGCAGGAACAGATATTTAGCTTAACTTTAAGCAATTTAAAAAATCATATAGAGGAAGCTAGAGAATTAAAAGAGAAAAATTGTAAAATGTACAGATATCTAGGGGCGTGTTTAGGTGCTGTAGTTATAATATTTTTAATTTAGGAGGGTATTATGTTAGACATTAACATGCTATTTAAAATAGCGGCAGCAGGTATTTTAATAATAATAATAGAAAAGGTACTAAAATCATCAGGTAAAGAAGATATTTCAACATTAACTAATATAGCGGGAGTTGTAATCATATTGCTGATGATAATTAATCTAATATCTAAGTTATTTGATTCCATTAAAACCATGTTTATGTTTTAGGGAGGAATTATGGACATAATTAAAATTATAGCTTTTTCTTTAGTTTCTTTGTTTCTTTTTATGTATTTTAAAGAAGAAAAGCCTAGTATAGCAACCCAAATATCCCTTGTAAGTGGAGTATTACTTCTTTTATTTTTATTAAGCCCAATAGGGGAAGTAATTACATTTTTAAAGGACATGTCATCAAAAGCGGATATAGATAGTTTTTATATTACGTTAGTACTAAAAATAGTTGGGATAACATATATAGCTACATTTGCTACAGAAATATGTAAAGAGGCAGGAGCTCAAGGAATAGCAAGTAGAATAGAATTGGCAGCTAAAATACTAATATTGGTCATAGCTATGCCTATATTAATGGGGGTACTAGATGCAATATTAAAAATAATGTAGAGGTATTATATGAAAAAAATGATAAGATTTTTACTAATCTTTTTTATATTAAGTATATCATTAACACAGTTCACTTTTGCAAGCGAAGTGACAAATAACTCTGATTCTTTGGAGCAGAGTAATAATGTTCAACAATTATATGACTATATAACAAAAATGAAAGATGATAACGAGTTAGTAAATGAATTAAATATAAGTGATTATATTAAAAACTATATATCAAAAGGAGATGGAGGAGTATCAACTTCAGATCTAGCTAAGATAACTTTTTCAGTAATTTTAAAAGAAAGTAAGACGGTATTAAAGCTATTAATTTCAGTAGTTGTTATGGCTATAATCTGTTCACTTTTAAAAAATCTGCAGGACGCATTTGGAGGTTCACATAGTGATATAGCTTTTTATGCTTGTTATGCAATTTTAATAATACTATTGTCTAAAAGTTTTTTAGTATCAATAGACTTAGCTAAAAATACAATTAATGGCTTAACAGATTTTATGATGGCATTACTGCCAGTTCTGGTATTTTTGATAGGGTCTGTAGGAGGAATAACTCAAGCAGCAACTATGGATCCAATACTTATGGGAGCTGTGACAATAGTTCCTAGGATATATGTAGATTTTATAATTCCTATGATTCTAATGAGTTTTGTACTTAATTTTGTTAATAATATTTCAAATGAGCATAAGATAAACAATATATGTAAATTGTTTAAGCAAGTTACTTTGTGGGTTCAGGGAATATTAGTAACAACTTTAATAGGGTTACTTACAATAAGAGGAATAACATCCAATGCTATAGATGCAGTGACATTAAAGACAGCTAAATTTGCGGTAGATAATTTTATACCCATTGTTGGTAAGGCATTTTCAGATGCTATTGCATCAGTAGCAGGTTATGCAGTTTTATTAAAAAATTCTATATCATCCTTAGGGCTACTTATAGTATTTCTTACCATATTAATACCAATTTTAAAATTAGTTCTGATTTCATTTATGTACAAGTTATCATCTGCATTAGTAGAGCCAGTTTGTGATAGTAGAATAACCAATTGTATAGCAGCTGCTGGAGATTATGTAGTTATGATTATTTCATGCATATTATCTATTTCACTTATGTTTTTTATTATGGTATCGGTGATGGCATCTACAGGTAAGTTTATTTTAGGAGGATAGCTATGGAATTAGTAAAAGATTGGGTTATAAAAATAGCTGTAACTTTAGTTTTTATGACAGCAGTAGAAATGTTAATAGTCAATAACTCCTTTAAAAAGTATGTTAAATTTGTTCTTGGCCTAATGCTTATAGTTGTTATCATAACACCATTAATAAACTTAGTTAGCAAATCAGACAATACTTTCATTGATACTTTTAGTAAGTATGAAAAACAATTAGAAGAAACAAGTAATGAGTCAAAAACTGTTGAGGCTAATGTAACAACGAAAAAGAAAATATTAGAAAATCTTCAAAATAACATAAATTCATCATTGAAAACAAAATTTGAAAATATGAATTTTGAAAGTGAAGTTCAAGGGGAAGTAGATTTAAATAAATTTGACATAAATATAAAACTTTTAAATATATATGTTTACGATGGAGGAATTGCTCCCGTAAAGAAAATAGAAATAGGTTCTTCTACTAAAAAAGAAGAAAGTAATGTTAAAAATAGTAAGGAAATTAAAGAATATTTAAGTGGTGAGTTGAAAATTGATAAAAGTAAAATAAACATATATTCAGCTAAATAAGGAGGGGTAATATGGATAAAAATGATTTGAAAAATAACATCCTTAAATCATTAAAAGATCCAAAGTTAATGAATATTATAGCTATACTTTTGATTGCTGTTTTTGCCTTTGTAGTACTAAGCTTTTTTAATAAAGATGGACAAAAAACTGTAGCAAAAAATACAACGCAAGAAACAGAAACAGTAGCTAAAACAAATGAAATATCTAATTATGAAGAAGCACAAAAAGAGGAACTAAGAAAAATACTAAGGAGCATAAAGGGCGTAGGGGAAGTGCAAGTAATGATGTACTTTGAGAGTAGTGAATCTAAGGTTCCTGCCATAGATACAAATGAACAAGCTAGTGTAACAGAAGAAACAGATGGAAATTCAGGTAAAAGGGTAACTAACCAAAATAACAATGCTAGCAAGGTAGTAATGGCTAGTGGGGATGATCCACTAATATTAAAAACCTTAAAGCCAAAGGTAACAGGTATAGTAGTGGTAGCTGAAGGTGCTGAGGCATCGAAGATTAAATATGATATTACTAAAGCATGTTCTGGGTTATATGATGTATCCTCAGATAAGATAAATGTATACCCCATGAAATAAGGTAAAGAAATATATATCTAAAAAATTATGTGAGATAAACATATATATTAAAATAGCAGTGAAATGAACGTATATCTAAAAAATTATGTGAGATAAACGTATATCTAAAAAATTATGTGCATATAATTCAATAGAAATAGATGGGAGGAATTAACAATGACAAGAAAACAATTTGGGATTATTTTTACTCTACTTGCATTAATAGTTTGTGTGGGGGTTTTGGCTGCAAGAGTTAATGGTTCTTTACCAGAATCGCCTGGAGATTTAAATCCAACAATAAAGTTAACAGATGATGAGAGTGATGCTAATGCAGATTATTTCTATGATCAAAGAAATCAACAAAATCAGGTAGACGCATCTACTATGGAATCGCTAAAGAAAATAATGAATGATTCTAATTCTACTGCTGCTGCAAAAGAAGATGCATCAAAACAATACAGTACATTAGTTATGAGTCAAAATTATGCATCAAAAATTGAACTAGAGATAAAAGGCAAAGGCTTTGAAGACGCTCTTTGTTTAATTCAAGGTGATGGTAAAAAAGCTACAGTAGTTGTAAAAAGTAAAGAAGAATTGAATCAAAAGCAAGCTAATGAAATACTACAAACAGTAATGAATGTTTCAAAGATCAAGGATGTAAAAATAGAAAGTAAGCAATAACATTGAATTTAAAAAGATATTTTGATATAATTAGCCTATGATAAAGTGCTTTAGAGCAAACAGGAGGTTATTTTAAATGGATGAACTTGTTAGAGATGAAAGTCTTGGAATAATCAAAATATCTGATGAAGTAGTAAGTGTAATTGCTGGTATAGCAGCTTCTGAAATAAGTGGGGTATATGAATTTAATTCGGGTGTTACCTCAACTATATTTCCAATAGGGAAAAAAAGTGCTGGTAAAAGCGTTAAGGTAAATGTTGATGGTAATGATGCAGTTATTGATATATCTATACTTGTAGCATATGGAGTAAGAATTCCAGATGTGGTTAATCAAGTACAAGAAAACGTTAAAAAAACTGTTGAAGTTATGACTGGACTTAAGGTTTCTAGTGTCAATATAAATGTCAACAACATAGTAATTCCTAAGGAAGAAAAGGTTTCTAAAGAAAAATAATTAAAATTTTTACCCTCTGACTTTCAGAGGGTATTTCATTGTGTTAAAATAATATAATATGTTTAATATAAATAAACAAGACAATAATAAGAATAGAAGATAGTGGAGGTACTTATGAATAGAAAAAAATCAAGAAGAGTGGCTATGGAGTTATGTTACAGTATGGAGATATCTAAGGATGAACCTAGCCTTGTACTGGAAAACTTTTTAGAAAACTACGAAGAGGATAAAACAGTATTAGATAAAGAGTACATAATTACAATATTAAATGCGGTGAATGAAAACAAAACTAGCATAGATTCTAAGATTGAAGAGTTTTTAAAGGGATGGAAGTTATCTAGAATATCAAAAGTTAATCTTTCAATATTAAGACTTGCTATAAGTGAAATGTTATATATAGATGATGTTCCTAAAAAAGTTGCTATAAATGAAGCTCTAGATGTTGCAAAAGAGTATTCAGATGAAAAATCAGTAGCATTTATAAATGGTATATTAGACAACATATATAAGGAAGAAAACTAATTTTCAGGGGGAAGTAACATGGGGCAAATAATTGATGGAAAAAAGATCGCGCAAGAAGTGAAAAATGAAATTATGGAGTTTGTATCAGAAAGAAAATCTAAAGGACTAATAGCTCCTGGAATAGCATCTATTCTAGTTGGGAATGATGGTGGTTCCATCTATTATCAAAATGCTCAAGAAAAAGTTGCAAATTCACTTGGAATTAATTTTAATAAGATTTTGTTAGAGGAAAATATTACTGAAGAAGAAATCGTTAATAAGATAAATAAACTAAATACAGATGAAAATATTCAAGGTATAATTATACAACTTCCACTACCAAAACATTTAAATGAAAAATACATAACCTCTTGTATAAGTGTAGATAAAGATGTTGATTGTTTGACTGATGAGTCTATGGGGAGGTTCTATAAAGGTGAAAAATCCTTTATACCATGTACACCTAATAGTGTAATAACTTTATTAAAAAGTTTAGATATAGAATTAAGTGGTAAAAAAGCTGTAGTTATTGGAAGAAGTAATATAGTTGGCAAGCCAGCCTTTCAACTTCTTATAAATGAAAATATGACAGTAACTATGTGCCATTCAAAAACAAAGGACATCAAGAGTATAACAAAAGAAGCAGATATATTAGTTGTAGCTATAGGAAAACCTAAGTTTATAAATAAAGAATATGTAAAAAAAGGTGCTATAATAATAGATGTAGGAACATCTTCATTAAATGGCAAAATAACCGGTGACGTAGACTTCGAAGATGTATTTGAGGTGTGTGATTATATAACACCAGTTCCTGGAGGAGTAGGAGCACTTACCACTACTCTTCTTATAAAAAATGCATGCGAGGCATTGAAATAAATGAAAATGAAGGTTCTAAAAGTAACAGAGGTTAATAGCTACATAAAAAGAATATTTGATAATGACTTTATTTTAAGCAATCTTTCTGTAGAAGGGGAAATTTCAAACTTAAAATATCATAGTTCAGGACATATATATTTTTCTTTAAAGGACGAAAATTCAAAAATAAACTGTGTTATGTTTAAAAGTGATGCTATGAGCGTAGATTTTAAACTGGCAGATGGAATAAAGATAATAGTAAAGTGTAGATTATCAAACTATGTTAAAGATGGAAGCTACCAGCTTTATATTAAGGAAATATCTGAAAGTGGGCTTGGAAGCTTACATATTCAATTTGAAAACCTTAAAAAGAAATTAAATGAAGAAGGATTATTTTCAGAAGATCATAAAAAAGCAATTCCTAAATTTATAAGGACATTAGGTGTAATTACCTCTCCAACAGGCGCAGCTATAAAGGATATAATAAATGTTACAAAGAGAAGAAATGATAATGTAGACATAATAATTTATCCAGCTTTAGTTCAAGGAGCAGAAGCCTATAAGACCTTAATTTCAGGAATACAATATTTTAATAAAACTAAAAATGTAGATGCTATTATTATTGGAAGAGGTGGAGGTTCTCTTGAAGAACTTTGGGCATTTAACGATGAATCCTTAGCAAGGGAGATTTATAAGTCCAAAATACCTGTAATATCAGCTGTAGGACATGAAGTTGATTTTACAATATGTGATTTTGTAGCAGACATTAGAGCTGCTACTCCATCTTCAGCAGCTGAAATAGCTATAGTTACAAAGGAAAGCTTGAGAGAAGAGTTATTTAACATAAAAAGTATGCTCAATAAAAGCATTAATAAAAAGTTAGACGAAGAAAAAAACAATCTTAATAACATCAAAAGATTTTTGCATATAAATTCTCCACAGAACATTATTATAAATTCTTATAATACAATAGATGGGCTTAAGTGGAGATTAAATAAAACACTAAAAACAAAAATTGATATAGAAAAAGAAATTATTTTTAGATACAATAAATTACTCCAAGCAAATAATCCTATAAGTATATTAGATAAAGGATTCAGTGTAATTAAAGATTCTAAAGGAAACACTATAAAATCTAAGGAAGATTTGAAAGATGGAGTGTATGAAATAATATTAAAAGATGGTATTGAAAAAAGAAAAATAAATACATTAGATTAGTTAGGGTGAGTTTATGGTTAAAAAAAATGAGACATATGAAAATATGCTTGAAAAATTAAAAGACATAGTAGATAAGTTAGAAAGCAATGAATTGAATATAGATGATTCCATGAAGATGTATGAAGAGGGAACCAAGCTTGTAAATAAGTTATATAAAACCCTTGATACGTTAGAGGGGAAGATAAAGGTTATAAGTGAAGAAGGAGAATTAGAAATAAAGGAGTAGTAAATGGTTATAGATAGTATTAAAGATTATTTTAATCATGAATTAGATAATTATTTTAAAGGTAAAGAGGGGTTTAATAAAATAATATATGAAGCTCAAGATTATAGCTTAAGAATAGGTGGAAAAAGAGTTAGACCTACATTATGTTTTTTAACATATTCTTTATATGAGGAAGATTACAAAAAAGTTTTACCTTTAAGCCTAGCACTTGAGATGATACATACCTATTCGTTAATACACGATGATCTTCCAGCCATGGACAATGATGATTTAAGAAGAGGTAAACCTACAAATCACAAAGTTTTTGGTGAGGCAATAGCTATATTAGCAGGAGATTCTTTATTAAATGAAGCATTTAATATATTAATAGACTTTTCTATAAAAAACGGAGAAAAAGCATTATTAGCTACTAAAGAAATAACTAATGCATCAGGCGCTGAAGGAATGATAGGCGGCCAAATAGTTGATATAATAAACGAAGGTAAAGTAATACAAGAAGAAGAATTATTATATATGCACAGTAAAAAAACTGGGGAATTAATTAAAGCTTCAATCCTATCTGGTGCCATATACGGAGGAGCTTCAAATGAAGAATTATCCAAATTAAAAAGATTTGGAGAAAATTTAGGGTTAGCCTTTCAAATCAAAGATGATATACTTGATGTAGTAGGAAACACTAATAAACTTGGAAAAAATGTAAAAAGCGATGAAAATAATAATAAAACTAATTTTATTACTATGTATGGATTGGAATATTGTAATAAGAAGTGTATAGAGCTTACAGATGAATGTTTAGAAATACTAAATTCATTAAATAAAGATGTAAAATCATTAAAAGCTCTAACATTAGAACTTTTAAATAGAGAAAATTAATTTGAAGGATGATAATATGGGTAAATTTTTAGATGAAATAAATGAACCTAAGGATGTAAAAGTATTAAATGAATCTCAGTTAGAAGTATTATCTAGTGAAATAAGAGAGTTTTTAATAGATAAGGTGTCAAAAACAGGAGGACATTTAGCCTCAAATCTAGGTGTAGTTGAGCTTACATTAAGTTTATTTAAAAATTTTGATTTTGAAGAAGATAAGCTTATTTGGGATGTAGGACATCAATCTTACGTACATAAAATTTTAACTGGTAGAAAAGAAAAATTTGATAAGTTAAGAACTTTTGATGGACTTAGTGGTTTTCCTAAAAGAGGAGAAAGTATATATGATTCTTTTGATACAGGACATTCTTCTACTTCAATTTCAGCAGCATTAGGAATGGCAAGAGCTAGGGATGTTTTAGGTAAAAAGAATAAAGTTGTAGCAGTAATTGGTGATGGTGCTCTTACTGGTGGAATGGCATTAGAAGCATTAAATGATGCTGGAGATAACAAAACAGATATAATTGTAATCATTAATGATAATGGTATGAGTATAGATAAAAATGTAGGTGGCTTATCATCGTATTTAAGTAAGCTACGTTTGGAGCCAAGTTATAACAAATTAAAAAATGAGATAAATGATACTCTTAAGAGTTTTGAAATTGGTAAAAACATAGCTGTATCTTTAAGTAAAATCAAAGATAGTGTAAAACAATTGGTTGTACCATCAATGCTTTTTGAAGATATGGGATGGAAGTATCTAGGCCCTATAGATGGACATGATTTGAAAGAATTAAATTCTGTTATATCTAAGGCTAAAGAATTAAATACTCCAGTAATTATACATACAATAACTAAAAAAGGTAAAGGATATGAGTTTGCTGAAAAAAATCCCAATAAATATCATGGTGTTTCTCCTTTTAACTCAACAAATGGGGAAATAAATGGTTCAAATGAAATTACATATTCTAAAGCGTTTTCAAATGCTATGGTAAGGCTTTCAGAAGAGAGAGAAGATATTGTAGCAATAACAGCAGCCATGCCTGATGGTACAGGATTAAAAGAATACTCTAGATTATTTCCAAAGAGATTTTTTGATGTTGGAATAGCTGAACAACATGCAGTTACATTAGCTGCTGGAATGGCAGCTGAAGGATTAAAGCCGGTTTTTGCCGTATACTCAACTTTTTTACAAAGAGCATATGACCAAGTTTTGCATGATGTTTGCATTCAAAATTTACCTGTTATATTTGCTATTGATAGAGCAGGTTTAGTTGGTGAAGACGGAGAAACACATCAAGGCATATTTGATATATCATATCTATCTCACATCCCTAACATGACCATAATGGCTCCTAAGTGTACTGGTGAGTTATATAATATGTTAAAATGGTCAATAAATCAAAATACACCTATAGCTATTAGATACCCTAGAGGTGGGGATGAAAGCAATAACTTAAAACCACTAAAGGAAATTGTTTTAGGTAAATGGGAGATAATTGATAATGGAGAAAAAGTAGCTATAATCTCAACAGGTAAAATGGTGACTAATTCATTAAATGCGAAAAGGTTATTATTAGAGGATAATATAAACCCTATGATAATAAATGCAACATTTATTAAGCCTTTAGACTATGAGCTTATAGATTACCTTATTAAAAATAATTATAAAATAATTACTATTGAAGATAATATTTTAAAGGGCGGTTTAGGTGATTCTGTTCTTTATTATTTAAATAAATGTAACTATAAAAAAAGCATTATTCAACTAGGATATGAAGATGAATTTGTAGAACATGGAGATGTAAAGACTCTATATAAAATTAATAAACTAGACGGAAAAGGAATTAGAGATAAAGTTATAGAAATTATAGATTAATTAAAGGAGTTAACTATGGCGGAAGCTAAAGAAAGATTAGATGTTTTATTGGTAGAACAAGGTTTTTTTGAATCAAGAGAAAAAGCTAAAGCTCAAATAATGTCAGGGAACATATTTGTAGATGGTCAAAGAGTAGATAAGTGTGGAGAAAAAATAAAGATAACTTCATCTATTGAATTTAAAGGGCAAAAAATTCCCTATGTAAGTAGAGGTGGATTTAAACTAGAAAAAGCCATAAAAGAGTTTAAAATTGAATTAGAAGATAAAGTATGCTTAGATATAGGAGCTTCTACAGGTGGATTTACAGACTGTATGCTTCAAAATGGCGCTAATAAGGTATTCTCAATTGATGTTGGGTACGGTCAATTTGCGTGGAAGTTAAGAACTGATCCTAGAGTAGTATGTATGGAGAGAACCAATATAAGATACGTTACTGAAGAACAATTGGGTGAGCAGGCTGATTTTGCATCTATAGATGTTTCATTTATATCAATCAATAAAATAATGCCAGCTGTATTATCATTAATAAAAGAATCAGGGGAAGTTGTATCTCTAATAAAACCACAGTTTGAAGCTGGAAGAGAAAAAGTTGGTAAAAAAGGTGTGGTGAGAGAAAAAAGCACTCATATCGAAGTAATAAATAAAATAGTTGAAAATTTAATAAAAGAAAATATAAATATATTAGATTTAAGTTTTTCTCCAATTAAGGGGCCGGAAGGCAATATGGAATTTTTGATATATTTTACAAAAGATTTAAGTAGAGAAACTAATTTTAAAATGCAAATGATAGATGAAGTAGTTAATAAAGCACATGAAAGTCTATAATAATTTTAAGATTGGAGAATATATGGATAAGATATCAGTATTAATTAATCCGTCAAAAGACAAAGGTGGAGAGATCTTAAGAGTTGTTTTAGGGAAGTTAGAAGATGCATTTTCTGATTGTGAAATATCTGTAGTTTATAATTGCGAAGATATAGCAGAGTCTATAGAAAAAGACATTGATTTATTAATAGTCTTAGGTGGAGATGGAACATTAATTGGAGCCTCTAGAAGATTAAACGGACATATTAATTGTCCTATATTTGGTATAAATATAGGGAATTTAGGATTTTTAACGTCGGCAGATATAGAAGATTTGGATAAGGTGATTTTAGATCTAAAAAAGGGAGATTACTTTATACAAGAAAGAATGATGTTAGAAGGAACTGTAATAAATGAAGGTGTTAAAAAGAAAAATGTTGCATTAAATGATTTTGTAATAGCTAGAGGAACCTTATCGCGTATGAGTAAGTTTACTATATATGTTGATGATAAGGAATTTACATCTATTAAAGGCGATGGAATAATAATATCCTCACCTACTGGCTCCTCAGCATACTCTTTTTCAGCTGGAGGTCCTTTAATTTATCCAACTTTAGATGTTATTCTCTTAACGCCTATTTGTCCTCACACTAAAAATATGCAGACAATGGTTTTAGAAGGTAAATCAAATATAAAAATAATAAGTGAAAGTTATGAGGAAGAGGTATACTTATCTATAGATGGTCAAAAAGCAGTAAAATTAGATAAAAAAGATGTAGTAGAAATAAGTAAAGCACAAAATAGCTGCAAAATTTTATTACTTAATGACTATGATTACTTTAAAGTAATTAGGACAAAACTTTTTAACTCTAATATTGATTGTGAAGGTGATTATGATGAAATCTAAAAGACATGATGAGATATTACAAATAATTAAGGATAAAGATATTGAAACTCAGGAAGAGCTTGCAGAAGAATTAAAAAGCTCTGGATTTGATGTTACGCAAGCAACAGTATCTAGAGATATAAAATTATTAAAATTAATAAAGGCTCAAGGAAAGTCGGGTAAATATAAGTACACTCTTCCAGCAGCAGATAAATATAATATTTCCGATAAACTAACATCAATACTAAAAAATTCAATATTACATGTTGAGAATGTAGATAAATTTGTAGTTGTAAAAACTATTTCTGGATCTGCAGCAGCTGCAGCTGAGGCTTTAGATACTTTGGACTTAGATGATATAGCTGGAACTATAGCGGGAGACAATACCTTTTTTATATTAGTTAGAAGAATAGAAAAAGCAGAAGAAATTGTAAGTAAACTTAGGAAGATGATAAATGAATAGAGCGTATAAGGTGGGTTAAAATGTTATTACAATTAAATATAAAAAATTTCGCATTAATAGAAGAGATGACTGTGGACTTTTATGAAGGATTCAACATCTTATCTGGAGAAACTGGTGCTGGAAAATCTATTTTAATTGAAGCAATTAACTATGTTTTAGGTGGGAAAGTTGGAAGAGATATAATAAGAACCGGAACTTTTAAAGCCTATGTTGAGGCTGTATTTTCGGTTAATAGTAAAAATATAAATGACATATTGAGAAATTTAGATATAGATGTTGAGGATGTTATTATAATCTCTAGAGAAACTTTTTTAAATGGTAGAAGTAATATAAAAATAAATGGGAAAAGTATTACTATTACTATTTTAAGAAAAATTACTGAAAGACTTGTAGATATACATGGTCAACATGAAAATCAAAATTTATTAGATAAAAGTAAACATATAAATTATTTAGATAGTTTTGGAGAAAAAAATTTAAGAGATTTATTAGAAGAATATAGATTGGTAAGAGAAAATCTATTATCTGTACGAAATAAAATTAAGGAACTAAATGGTTCAGAAGATAAAGAAAAGTTTGTAGATTATCTTAAATTTCAAATAAAAGATATAGAAGATGGGAACTTAAAGCTAGGAGAAGAAGAACAGCTTAGAGAAAGATTCGAATTATTATCTAATTCAGAAAAGATACTTAGCGCTTTAAATAAATCTTACGTTTTATTAAAAGATTCTAATACTGAAGGAACTATAATAGACAATCTTTCTAATGTTGTTGCATACCTAGAATCAATTGAGAATACTGTTTCAGAGATTAAAGAATTAAATAGTAGTCTTAATGAAACCTTTTATATCTTAGAAGAGGCTGCTAGAGAAATAAATAGATTATTAAATTCAATAAATTATGATGAATTTGAATTAGCTGAAATAAACGAAAGATTATATAAAATTTCTAACTATAAAAAGAAGTATTCATCTAATAATCAGAGTGTAGAAGAAGTTTTGGAGTATTATGAGAAGATTAAGTCTCAGTATGATGAAATAATTAATTCAGAAGAAATTATAAACAAGTTAAAAAATGAGGAAGACAAGATAATTATCTCTCTTAATAATATTTGTAGAAAAATTAGAGAAGAAAGAATAAAAGTAAGTACATATCTTCAAGATAAGATAATGAATGAATTAAGATATTTAGGATTAGAGAAGTGTACTTTTAAAATTTCTATAGATGAAGATTCAGATTTTAATAACAATGGAAAAGATAAGGTTTTATTTGTAGTATCCACGAATATAGGAGAACCTTTAAGAGCTTTGGATAATATAGTTTCTGGAGGAGAATTATCAAGAATAATGTTAGCACTAAAAACAGTATTTGTAGATAAAGATAATATAGAAACTGTTATATTCGATGAAATTGATACAGGAATAAGTGGAAGAGTAGCTCAATCTGTTGGAGAAAAAATCTTTGAAATATCAACTAAACATCAAGTTATATGTATAACTCATTTACCACAAATCGCATGCTTATCAGACACTCATTATTTTGTTTCTAAAGAAGAAAGAGATGGTAAAACTCTTTCTAAAATAAAAATATTAAGCGAAGAGGAAAAAGCAAAAGAAATTGCATTAATGGTAGGTGGAGCTAGGATAACAGATGTTACATTAGAAAATTCTAAAGAAATGATAAAATTAGCAAACGTAATTAAAGAAAATATAAAAAGATTAGAGAATAAAAATAGAAAAAATAGCCAAAATAAAATCGATAAGTAAAATCGGTTTTATTTTTTTGTTTTAAAGAAAAATAAAGGTATATTATTAAAATTATTGTCTATAATAACAAAGTTATTACAGGATATTGTAAAGTATACACGGGCAATTTAAAGATAGAGGCGAAAGGAGGAGAAAAAATGAAAAATAGAAAAATAAAAATTACTGCTTTAATTTTAACTCCCCTAATACTTCTATTTTTATTAGGAATAACTGTACCAAATAAAACTCCAAAGTATATATATACATCTACAGGAGAAATAGGTGATTATAAATTAACCAGTTCACCTATATACTCTAAAAAAGTTGAATCAAACAAATTAAATATAAATCTTTTTGGTTTGATTACGGTAAAAAGTGTAGATATTAAAAATGTCAAAGATTTGGAGGTATATCCTGGAGGAACGCCAGTTGGCATAAAATTATCATCTAAAGGAGTTTTGGTAGTAGGATATTCAGACATACAGATAGAAGATAAAAAGATTTCATCTCCAGCAAAAGAAATAGGTATAGAAATAGGTGATTTAATACTAAAAATCAATAATGAGGATGTGGAAGATTCTCAGGATTTAGTTAGAAAAGTAAGTAGTAGTAAAAGTGATGAAATTAAGATTGAAGTATCAAAAAATGGTAAAAGTGAAATTAAAACACTTAATAGAATCAAAGCTACTACAGACGGTAAATACAAGATAGGATTATGGGTGAGAGACTCTACAGCAGGAGTAGGAACATTAACTTTTTCGCATAAAGAAACAGGATATTATGGAGCATTAGGGCATGCGATAATTGATGGAGATACTAATTCATTAATTACAGTAAAAAAAGGGGACTTAGTGAAGTCTTCAATAATAAATGTTAGAAAAAGTGAAAAAGGATCTCCAGGAGAACTAAGAGGAATTTTCTTAGATGAAGAATCTCCATTAGGCTTAATATCACAAAACACGTATTGTGGTATTTTTGGAAAACTAAATGAGAATTATCAGCCAAGAAGTAATCCCATAAAAGTTGGTTTTAGGGATGAAATAAAAGAAGGAAAAGCACAAATATTAACCACTGTTGATGAAAATGGACCACAATATTATGACATTAAAATAACAAAATTACTTGCACAGGATGAAGCTGGACCTAAAAGCATGGTTATTGAAGTAACAGACCCAAAACTATTAGATAAAACAGGTGGTATAGTTCAAGGTATGAGTGGTTCACCAATAATACAAAATGGAAAAATAGTAGGTGCAGTAACGCATGTTTTGATAAATAATCCTAAGGTTGGATATGGCATATATATAGAGTGGATGTTAAAAGATGCGCAGATCATTAAATAATTCAAAAACCTCTCAATTATTTGAGAGGTTTTTGTAATATTTTTATAAAAAATATTAAAATTTTACTCTTATGTGTTATAATCTATTTATAAATAAAAGAGATAAAAGATTTTTTTTATTTTTTATACCAAATTAGAAGGAATTGGTGTGGATTTGTCGAATAGAAATAATGTAAAATTATGGTACAAAGTGAAGGGGAGAAGATTATGCAAAATTCAAAAATATCAGTTTTAATAGCAGATGACAACAAAGAATTCTGTAACATTCTTAATGATTATCTTTTAAATCAAAGGGATATAATAGTTACGGGTATAGCGAAAGATGGAATTGAAGCATTAAAATTGATTGAAGAAAAACAGCCCGATTTAGTTGTTTTAGATATAATAATGCCTCATTTAGATGGTCTTGGAGTTTTAGAAAGATTAGGTTCTATGAATCTTGATCCTATGCCAAGAATTATAGTATTAAGTGCAGTAGGACAAGATAAAATTACTCAAAGAGCTATAAGTTTAGGTGCAGATTATTATGTAGTAAAACCATTTGACATGGATGTATTTACTAAGAGAATAAGACAAATGTTCAATAATACTATTTCTGCAGAAGGAGTAAAAAAATCAATTCCGTTAATTGAAACACCAGAAATTAAGGTAGAAAATAAAAGAGAACCTATTGATTTAGAAACTGAAATAACTAATATCATACACGAAATAGGAGTTCCAGCACATATTAAAGGCTATATGTATTTAAGAGAAGCTATAACAATGGTTGTTAATGATATGGAACTACTATCAGCTGTAACTAAAGAATTATACCCATCTATAGCTAAGAAGTTCAATACAACTGCATCAAGAGTTGAAAGAGCAATTAGACATGCTATAGAAGTAGCTTGGGGAAGAGGTCAAGTAGAAGCAATCAATAAGTTATTTGGGTATACTATACACAATGATAAAGGCAAGCCAACAAACTCAGAATTTATAGCAATGGTAGCTGATAAATTAAGGCTTAAAAATAAAGTCAGTTGAAAGAGATAACACTAGGCTAAAAGCGTTTTAAGTTTAGTGAAAAAATCAATAAATATTTTAATATAATAAAGCCAACAAATACATGAGTGTAGATTTCACTAATCTATACTCTTTTTTTGTTGGATGAATATAATCAAGTGTTTTATATACGCATTAGTATTAAAATACTAAAATAATGAATTTAAAGCAAATTAACGTATTTAATAGGTTTTAAGTATATGGAAAATGAAACTTAAACTTATTGTTTTGTAATCCACAGTAACTTATAATTAAATAAATAATTACAAATTATTATGTATTATAAAGGTATGGAGGATTTATATGTTTGAATTTAATACTAAAGAGGCAAGATGGTTTTATAAGCCTCAAAGTTATGTGATTGAAAAAGATAGAATTGAAATTACAACTGATCCTAATACTGATTTTTGGCAAAGAACTTATTATGGATTCAGAAATGATAATGCTCATGTGTTTTATGTTACAACAGATGAAAAATACTTTACTTTTACGGTAAAGGTTGATTTTAATAGTACAGCATTATTTGACCAGAGTGGAGTTGCAATTTATCAGGATAGTGATAATTGGGTAAAAGCAGGGATAGAATTTCACGACAATAATACTGCATGGCTCGGAAGCGTAGTAACTAATCATGGATATTCTGATTGGGCAACCACCGACATTAGTTCATCAATAAAGTGCGTATGGTATAGAATAAGTCGACGAGAAAGTGATTATTGTATTGAGCATTCATTTGATGGTATAAACTTTAAACAAATGAGAATTTTTCACTTGTTCGAAGGTGGAGATGAAATTAATATTGGTTTACTTGCATGTTCTCCAAATAATAATTCTTTTAAATCTATATTTACTGAAATGAAAATAACAGAGTGTTTATGGGAAAAATATAATCCAATTACAAAGTAAGAGTCTAAAGTTATAGGCTCTTTTTTTTATAGGAATTCTAGCATTAAGGCATAGAGGTAAAAAGAATTAATAACAGATAAATTAAACTTTTTTATAAAAATCATGACAATAAATCACTAAAAAGAGAAAATCCGAATTGAAGAATTGCACTATTATTCGGTAGACACGCACTGCTGATCTGTAGAAGTTCGAAGAACTTCATCAAATTCAATCTCTTCCTCAGCTTCAATCTAATCCTTTTTTATATTGGCAAAAAGGAATCTAATGAGACTTGAGGAGAAGTCTCTACAGAGAAGTAGTGTAGCGTCAGTCTAATCCATATTGGTATATATGAATCTAATGAGATTTGAGAAGAAGCCTCTACAGGGCAGTAGTGCACAGTAAATCTAATCCTTTTAGAAGTTTAAGAATACTTTTTTATAAAAGATGAATAATGAGTAGGAAGAAAAGTAGACTACCCTATGTCAAAGTGTCAAAGTGTCAAAATTTCATTATGTTGTTGTGTCGTACTTAGAAGGAATCTAACGAGACTTGCACCGCTAATCGGTAGAAGCTCTCCTCAGCTTCAATCTAATCATTTAAGTCTCTACAGAATAGAAGTGCAGCGCCAGTCTAATCTTTTTTTATATTAAGAATAAAGTAAACTTTTTTTAAGAAAAGCTTGCAAAAAAGTCACAGAAAAAGTAGACTGCCCTAAGAAAGCGAGAAAGCGAGAAAGCGAGAAAGCGAGAAAGCGAGAAAGCGAGAAAGCGAGAAAGCGAGAAAGCGAGAAAGCGAGAAAAATGAGAGCATACTAGACTTAAAAAAATCTAGTATGCCCTCATTTTTTATCTTTCATTAATACCTTTATATAATTTTTCGGTAACTATACTTTCGTATGCAGGTCTTATTATTTTATCTGTATTTATAAGTTCTTCAAGACGATGAGCGCTCCATCCAACAATTCTTGCCATTGCAAAAATTGGAGTATAAAGCTCTAAAGGAATGTCCAACATACTATAAACAAAGCCGCTATAAAAATCTACATTAGCACTTACTCCTTTATAGATATTACGCTCTTCAGCTATTACTTCAGGAGCAAGTCTTTCTATGATTGAATATAGTTTAAAATCAGTATCTCTAGATTTTTCTATTGCAAGTTTCTCTACAAAACCTTTGAAAACAGTTGCTCTTGGATCTGAGATTGTATATACAGCGTGTCCCATTCCATATATTAAACCTCTTTTATCAAATACTTCTTTATTAAGCATCTTTTTAAGATAAGCTCTTATTTGATCTTCATCATTTATATTATTAACATTTGATTTAATATCCTCCATCATTTCTACAACCTTAATGTTTGCTCCACCATGTTTACCTCCTTTTAAAGAGGATAAAGCTGCTGAGATAACTGAATAAGTATCTGAACCTGATGATGAAACCACTCTTGTTGTAAAAGTGGAGTTATTACCGCCACCATGTTCCATATGAAGCATTAAGGCTGTATCAAGTACACTTGCTTCAAGGGCTGTATATTTTGTGTCAGGTCTTAGCATTCTTAGTATATTTTCAGCTGTTGAAAGATTTTCATCAGGTCTATGAATATAAAAACTTTCTTTAGCCTCATAGTGGTTATAGGCATGATATCCATAAACTGCAAGCATAGGAAATATACTTATAAGCATTAAACATTGTTTTAAAACATTGTCTAATGATAAATCAGAAACATTTTCATCATAGGATGCAAGAGTTAAAATACTTTTAGTTAAGGAATTCATGATATCTTTACTTGGTGCTTTCATAATTACATCACGTACAAAATTTTTAGGAAGCTCCCTTGTAATATTTAATACACTTTTAAACTCAGTAAGCTCACTTTCAGTTGGAAGTTTTGAAAATAAAAGTAAATATGTAGTCTCTTCAAAACCGTAACGCTTGTCATTAACAAAACCCTTAATTAAATCTATGATATTATAACCTCTATAAAGAAGTTCCCCTTCACAAGGAATGCTTTTTCCATTAACTTCTTCATGAGATTTAATTGAAGATATACTTGTAATTCCAGTAACTACACCTTTTCCATTTTGATCTCTAAGCCCTCTTTTTACCCCATATTTTTCATATAAGCTTATATCAATAAGACTAGTTTCACTACATACTTTGCTATATTTATTTGTATACTGGTCAAGAGTTTCTCTTTCTATTTCCTTCATAATATTTTGCCCCCATTAATCTTTTATTTGATGCCCTAATTTTTCATATGAATATATATAACTGTTAATGATTTTCTGTTATTTAATATATTCATAGAATTATTAATGAATAGATTTACTTAAACAAAATATATTACAAAAACAATAATATATCAATCTTTTTTATATTATTTTACTATTAGAGTTATAGATTATAGGGGTATTTTTATTTAAAGTGGTAAATATAATAATGAATTTATTATTTATAAAAATAGGGGGACTACAATGAATAAAGAAAAATTAAAAAACGAAATAGAAAAAAATGATGTGATTTTTAGATATAATAATAAGTATTATTCTATATGTTATTTTGGAGATAAATACAGTGTATATGAAACAGATGTTGACTATAGTGAACAAAGGTTTAACTCTTTTGAGGAAATGATAGAAAATTTTAATATAGAGGGAAAAGCATTTAAGGATGTAATAGGGGAGATTATTCTGGTATAATATACTAAATATTAATAAACTATGTTTTAAGAGGTGTCATATGAACTTAGTAGAAAAAACTTTAAAGAAAAGTACCGTTTATGAAGGTGATTTTCTAATATATGAAAAGATACAAGTAGAATTACCAGATGGAAATACAGCTAATAGAGATGTAATAAGACATCCAGGAGCAGTTGCGGTAATAGCTATTACAGAGGATAATAAAGTATTGTTTGTTGAGCAATATAGGAAGGCATTAGACAAAATTACATTGGAAATACCAGCAGGAAAAATAGACAAGGGGGAATCTCCTGAAAAAAGTGTTGTCAGAGAATTAGAAGAAGAAACTGGATTTAAATCTGATAATATAAAATTTTTAGGAAAAATAGTTACGGCTCCTGGATTTTGTGATGAGTATATACATATTTATTTAGCGAAAGACCTTAAAACAGGAATTAAAGAAGGAGATGAGGATGAATTTATAAATGTTAAAAAGTTTTCAATGGAAGAAATTAAGAAGTTGATATTAAATGGAGAAATATATGATAGTAAAACATTATCAGCTCTATTATATGTTTTAATTTAGAAAACTGCCTTGAGATAGTATTTATCTACTATTTCAAGGCAGTTTATTTTTTTTATAAGAATAATTATATTCCTTATATCATAAAGATAATTATGGTAACAAGGAGGTATATAAGAATGAAGTTTAAAAGTTTGTTTGAGGAAAGTATGAGAAAAAATAAAGGGGCCTACTTAATGACATTTCTCTTCTTTTCAATAGGAATAGTTTTGGGAGCATATACCATAAAGTACATGGGAGATTTTAATAGATCAGAATTAAGTAATTATTTTACTAGTTTTTCAACAAATTTAGGGAATGAAAATATAAATCATAGTGACATATTGTTTTCATCAATAAAAAACAATGCGATTCTTTTTATAGCAATAATTTTATTAGGAATCTTTATTTTTGGTTTTCCTTTTATATTATTAATAGATTTATGGAAAGGATATTCTATAGGTTTTACTTTTTCTTTTTTACTTACAACATATGAATATAAAGGTATTGGACTAGCCTTAGCCGCAATAATTCCTCAAAACATTTTCATTATACCCTGCTTAATACTTTTAAGTACTATATGTTTTAGTATGTCATTTGATAAATTTAAAAGTAAATTTACAAAAAATAAAAAAATATCTATAGATATAGCGGAGTTTGGGAATATATTGATAATATTTTCCATATTATTGGGTATAGGAATTTTTATAGAAGCCTTTATAAGTCCGAGTATAATAAGATTTATTATTACTACAATCTATCTTTAACAGTTCTTTGAATGGTTTTATTAAGTAATTTTATGGGAGAGAAAAATGAAGGAGATACTAAAAAGTTATGAGGAATATTTATATGATAGCTCAAAAAGTAAAAATACAGTATTAGCCTATGTTACAGATATAACATTATATAGTAAATTTTTATTAAATACGAAAAAAATTGAAATTCTAGAATCTGATAAAGACTGTATCAGTGAATACATTAAGTATTTAATTAGTCAAGGAAAAAGCGAAAGAAGTGTCAACAGGATAATTATTTCTATTAGAAATTTTTATGGATTTTTAAAGAAAAAAGCACTTATTAAAGAAGTACCAGAAATAACCTACAAAACTTCAAATTTATCTAAAAAAATACCGGAGATATTGACAGTAGATGAAATTGATAGGATAATCAATATTGTAGACAAAGATAGTCTTAAAGGAGTAAGAGACAAGGCTTTACTTGAGATTATGTATGCTACTGGTATGAAGGTAAGTGAATTAACGGCATTAAAAATTCAAGATATTAATACAGAGATGTCCTTTGTTGCATGTAAAGATAATAAAAGAACAGATAGATTGATTCCTATAGGAAGTTCGGCAGTTAGAGCTTTAAACGAATACTTATCAGAAAGAGATAGGGTTGGATACCTTACATCTCCGTATTTATTTATTAATTTAAATGGAAATAAGTTAACAAGGCAAGGAGTTTGGAGAATAGTAAAATCTTATTGTGAAAGAGCAGGAATTAGGAAAAGTGTTAATCTTAATACTTTCAGGCATTCTTTTGCAGTTCATTTATTGGAAAATGGAGCAAATGTTAGAGCTGTTCAAAAGTTATTGGGGAATCAAGTTTTAACATATATGGATACTTACTATGAAATAATAAACTCTGATAGATTAAATGTAATCTATAAGAGATCTCATCCAAGAGCTTAATTAGGGACCTTAATTGTGTCCCTTTAAAAAAAAATAATGTGTGAGCGATTACACAAATTTAAAAATATACTTAAACAATTATCCAAAAGGATAAAAAAGATGGATAGTGGAAAACTTAAAGCGGAGGTATATAAAATGAGAATGGTAGATATTATTCAGAAGAAAAAACAAGGTGAAGCTTTAACAGCATTAGAAATTGATTTTGCTGTTCAAGGTTATACTAAAGGTGAAATTCCAGATTATCAAATGTCAGCATTTTTAATGGCGGTATATTTTAAGGGTATGAATAAAGAAGAAATATCCAATATGACCTTATCTTTTGTTAATTCAGGAGATCAAGTGGATTTATCAGCTATTGAAGGAATAAAAGTAGATAAGCATTCAACAGGTGGTGTTGGAGATAAAATTAGCTTAATAGTTATACCACTAGTAGCTTCATTAGGTATACCTGTAGCTAAAATGTCAGGAAGAGGATTAGGGCATACAGGCGGGACTATAGATAAATTAGAATCTATAGAAGGATTTAAGACAGAGTTAACTAGTGAAGAGTTTATAAACAATGTAAACAAGTATAAAATGGCAATAGTAGGTCAGTCAGGAAATTTAACTCCAGCAGATAAAAAGATATATGCATTAAGAGACGTTACAGCAACAGTAGATAGTATACCACTTATTGCAAGTTCAATAATGAGTAAAAAAATAGCTTCTGGAGCTGATGCTATTGTTTTAGATGTAAAAGTTGGAGATGGAGCTTTTATGAAGACAGTAGACGAGGCTAGAGAATTAGCTAGAACTATGGTAGACATAGGTAATATGCTAAATAGAAAAACCGTTGCTATAATTACAGATATGAATAATCCTTTAGGCCATGAAGTTGGTAATGCTAATGAAATTAGAGAAGCTATAGAAGTTTTAAAGGGGCATGGATCAGAGGATGAAACTACTGTAGCCTTAACCATTGCATCTCACATGGCTGTATTAGGTGGAGCATTTAATGAATTTGAGGAAGCTTATAAAAACTTAGAAAGTATAATAAGGTCAGGAAAAGCTATAGAAAAGCTAAAGGAGTTTGTTAAGATTCAAGGTGGGAACTCTGAAGTTGTTGAAAATGTGGATTTACTTCCTAAAGCTAAATATCATATAGAAGTTAAAGCAAATGAAGATGGATATGTTTCTCATATAGAAGCAGAAAAGATAGGTATTGCTGCTATGCTACTTGGAGCTGGAAGAAAAACTAAAGAAGATAGTATAGATTTTGCAGCTGGAATCACCCTAAACAAAAAGGTTGGAGATAAGGTAAAAGTAGGTGAAGCTATATGTACTCTCCACACTAATTTGGAGGTTTGCGAAGATGCAAAAAAAGTAGCTGAAGAGGCATTCTACATTAGTGATAAATGCAATACTATACAATATATCCATGATATAGTAATGTAGATAATGATGTGATTTTTGGATGAATATTACATACAAAAATAAGATGTTAAAGAGTCTTATTTTTGTATGTTTTTTTTTATTTTGGTAAAGATATTTCTGAAAGGAGGAGTACAAATGATGAAATTTGATAAAAAACTTATAGCAAAAATATTATTAATTACAAGTATATTTTCACTAGGAAGCACAAGCTTAAGAGTTAAAGCGGAAGACGCGGGCACCAATGGAGGAATAGAGGTTGAAGCAAAGAGTGCATTACTTATGGAGGCTAAAAGCGGTACAATAGTGTATGAAAAAAATTCCCATGAGAAATTTGCACCTGCATCAGTTACAAAAATAATGACTATGCTTTTAGCTATGGAGGCTGTTGACTCAGGAAAAATAAAAATTGATGATAAAATAACAGCATCAGAAAATGCAAAAAAAATGGGCGGAAGCACTATGCTATTAGATATAGGAGAGATAAGAACTGTAGAAGAGATATTAAAAGGTATAGCTATTGCCTCAGGTAATGATGCAGCAGTTGCTATGGGAGAATATCTTGCAGGAACACAAGAAGCTTTTGTTGAATTAATGAACAAAAGAGCACAAGAACTTGGAATGAAGGATACTACCTTCAAAAACTGTACTGGTTTGCCAGCAGAAGGTCATTTATCCTCAGCATATGATATATCAATAATGTCTAGAGAACTATTAAAACACCCAACTATACTAAAATATACAGGCACTTATGTGGAGACTATATCAGAAGGAAGAAAAGCACCAATTGAATTAGTTAATCATAATAAGTTAGTAAGATTCTTTAAGGGCTGTGATGGACTAAAAACTGGATATACTGAGGAAGCTAAATATTGTATATCTGCTACAGCAACTAGAGAAGGTGTAAGAATGTTAAGTGTAATTATGGGAGCACCTACATATAAAATAAGAAATAGAGATGCATCATTATTATTAAATTTTGGTTTCTCTAAATTTGAAGGTAAAAAGATTTTAGATAAGGATGCAGATGTAGTTAAAGTACCGCTTAATAAGAGCGAAGATAAATTCTTTATTGCAAAAGCTAAAGAAGAAGTGGTATTAGTATTCCCTAGAGGTTCAGGAGATAGCGTTGAACAAAAGATTTCTTTAGATGAAAGTAGAAGATCATACGTTAAAGGTGAAAAAATAGGGGTATGTGAATACTACTTAGGAGAACAAAAAATAGCAGAAGTTGAACTATATGCAGATAGAG
The DNA here is from genome assembly GCF_002320975.1 of Clostridium sp. UBA1652. Taxonomy (NCBI): domain Bacteria; kingdom Bacillati; phylum Bacillota; class Clostridia; order Eubacteriales; family Clostridiaceae; genus Clostridium; species Clostridium sp. UBA1652. Next base: position 85,615 of record NZ_DCLI01000020.1, on the reverse strand, counting down.
ATGTTAAAAAAGGTGGATTTATAGATAATCTAAAATACAACTTTAGGAACCTTTTTAAAGGTGGAGTTTAAATATATAATTATTAATGAGCGTGACTTTTTTCTTGAACTAAGTTACGCTCATTGATATTATTATAAATGTGCTATAAAATGCAGGAGAGTAATTATTATGGATATTATGAAGATAAAAATAGAAAACTTTGAAGGACCATTTGATTTATTATTACACCTAATAAGAAAAAATAAAATGGACATATATAATATTAGGATTTTTGAAATTACTAATCAATATCTAGAACATTTAAAAACAATGAAGGAATTAGACTTAGAGATAACTTCAGAGTTTATTGTAATGGCATCCACGTTACTGGAGATTAAATCTAAAACCTTACTTCCTAAAATAAAAAATGAAGAAGAGGATGAAAATCCTGAACTTTCCCTTGTGGAAAAGCTTATAAGATACAGAAAGTTTAAGGGTGCAGCTGAATTTTTAAAAGAAAAAAGTTTATATAATGGGGTTGTCTTTTCGAAGAAACCTGAAATAATTGAAGAACCCAAAACTGATAAAAATAATGAAGACATATTTAAAAATATTACTATGTTAGATCTATATAACATATATAATAACCTTATTGAACAGATGAAAAATAAGATGAACGAATCTAATGTAAGTAATATGAGCAAAACTATTGAAATGGATAGATATAGAGTTGAGGATAAGATAGTGTACATAAAAGAATTGTTAGGTAATAAAAAAGTGTACAAGTTCAACGATATAATAAGTGAATGTGAAAGCAAAATAGAAACTATAGTTACATTTTTAGCTTTATTAGAACTTATTAAAGACAAGCAAGTAAAAGTATTACAAGAAAATAGTTTTGAAGAAATTTATGTTGAAAGGATTGAGCTAGATGAGTAAATTAGATATTAATCAATATGAATTTACTGAAGTTTCTAAAAAAGAATCGTTAAAATCTATAATTGAAAGCTTGTTATTTGTAGCTGGAGAACCATTAAAAATAAAAGACATTGGGGCTATTTTAGAATGCTCTGAAGAAGAGTGTTTGGATTTGATTAAAGAAATGGAAAAAGAACTTGATAATGATAAATCCAGAGGGATTAAGTTAATCTCCATTGAAGGTGGATATCAATTTGTTACTAAGTCACATAATAGTGATTATATACAGAAATTACTTAAGAAAAATGTGAGACAATCTCTATCGCAAGCTTCTTTAGAAAGTTTAGCTATAATAGCGTATAGACAACCTATCACAAGAGTAGATATTGATGATATAAGAGGAGTAAAAAGTGATTCAGCTCTTCATAGATTATTAGAAAGAAACCTTATAAAAGAAATAGGTAGATTAGAGGTTCCAGGAAGACCGATACTTTTTGGAACTACAGAAGAGTTTTTAAGGGCTTTCGGTTTAGAAACCCTAAAAGAGCTACCTTCTCTTGACTTATTTAATACAGAAGAACAAAAAGAAGAGCCAGAGTTTGAAGAATAATCTTTAAACTCTGGTTTTTTAGTTATTCTACATTGACATTAACTTTAGTAGGACCATCTTCCTCAGAGTCTTTAGATAACTTGTTTTTAATCATTTCTATGACTTGAGGGATAGTATCAACAATTCTATCATAAGTATTATTTGCATCAACAGGTAATAATCTAACAGAATTATCACGCATTACTAAAAAAGCTACAGGTTTTACTGATACACCAGCACCAGAACCACCACCAAAAGGATAACGTTGATCTTTCTCACTGGCTATTTTTTCAGTTCCAAATTCACTTCCACCAGATGCAAATCCCACACTAACCTTAGATATAGGTATTATGCAGCTACCGTCTTTTGTTTCAATAGCATCACCTATTACAGTGTTAACATCAATCATTTCTTTTAAATTTTCCATGGTACATTTCATTAAATTTTCTATAGGATGATTATCATTGTTCATATGCCTCCCTTAAAGGGGACACCTCCTTTTTTATGCATTTTAATAAATTAATAGCAATAATGATTAGTTTTACAAAATTTATATAAATTATTCCTTTAAATTGAAATTCAATGTTAAATTCATTTTTAAATAAAGGATTTACCTGTATATTAAATTTCTTAATTTTAAAAAACCATAATAATAAATGATGAAGTGAACTTGATAATATATTTAAATATCCATTTAAAATTGCTGTGTAATAAGCATCAGAGGTATCGTAAAGAAGTTTATACTTGTAAGATAATCTAGGCTTAAATTTAGAATGTTTTATTATATGCAAAAATTTTTTCCAATTAAAAATAAAACTATAGTTTTTCTTTTTCTTTGGAGCCTTTTTTTTCTTATCAGATTTTTTTATTTTTATCTCTTTATTATATAAATAAATTTTAATTACCTTATTATTAACATAAAGTGAAAATTTTATAGGAAAAGGGATAAAAATAAGAATAACAAGAACAAATATTATATACAAGTAAATCACCTCATTAACTATATCTTTAAGTTTATCCATAAGTGTTAAAATTAAACATTTATTAATTGAATTAAATTTAAATAATAATACACACTATAAAATGAGGTGATTTTATGGCAAAAAAAATATCATTGTTGTTTATTTGTTTTTTATTTATGATAACAACTGCAACACAAGCAAAAACAAAAAAAATATCAATTGACGCAAAGGCAGCTGTAGCTATAGATGGTAAAAGTGGCGTAATATTATATGCAAAAAATGCCCATGAAATAGTACCTATGGCTAGTACAACTAAAATTGTTACTTCATTAGTAGCCTTAAATAGAGGAAGTGTAGATGAAAAATTTAAAATAAGCAAAAGTTCTGCAACCATTAATGGCTCAACGGTAGGTTATAGAGAAGGCGAAGAAATAGCTTTAAGAGAGCTTTTATATGGACTTATGTATAAGTCAGGCAATGATGCTGCTATTGCAATAGCCGAAGGAATAGGGGGAACTAAAGAAAATTTTTATAAACAGATGAATGAATGTTCAAGAAATATAGGACTAATTAATAGTTCTTTTAACTCTCCCCATGGTTTAGATACAGAAAATCATTATTCTACAGCCTATGATTTAGCCATTGCTACTAAAAAAGCTATGGAAAATGATATTTTTAGAGAAATAGTAGGAACAAGAGAAATATCTAGAGGTAAATATAACTTCACAAGAGACTACAACAATATAAATAAAATGCTTTTTCAAGTTCCGGAAGCTAATGGAGTTAAAACAGGATATACAGGTGGAGCAGGCAAATGTTTAGTATCTTCCTTTAGGTATCAAGACAGAGATATAATTACTGTTGTTTTAAACTGCCCAGAAAGATGGAGAGAAAGTACTAAATTATTTGAATATGTAAAAGAAAATTATTCTGATTATTCGGTTAATGTTCATGATTATTTTAAGGATAAAAATAGCAAATTTCTCGATTTAGTTAAAGATGACAAGATTAGTATTATGGCCCCTAAAGATGGAATAGAATCCGAAATGGTTCTTATAACTCCAACTAAAAAAATAATGAAAGATGACTATCTAGGATATATAAGCATAAAATCAAAAGTTGGAGATGAAATATATAAAAAAAATATATATTCTGAAGTATCGATGAAAAACAAAGAGTTTTTGGAGTTAATGAATTAATTAAGTTTGCAGGTAATAAAAAGTTACCTGCACTTTTAATAAGTTAATTGAAAGGAAATAATTTATGTTTGAACTAGAATATGAACTTTCAAAAAAAGATTATATAGAGTATGACCTCTTTAGTTTAATGGCATCAAGTACAATGAAGAAATTACTGTTTATACAAAGATATATAATATCACTAATTTTTTTAGTTGCGCCATTTGTAGGAAGAAAGATAAGTACAATATCTTTTGAGATATGGCTTATTGTATTTATAATTATATATTTGGTTTGGGTTATTTTTTATCCAAAATTTTTTGAAGCCATGCTTAAAATAAGATTAGAAAGAATGATTAATAGAGGAAAACAGGAGTATTTATTTGGGAATCATAAAATATTAATACGTTCTGAAGGAGTATTTGAAAATAATAAAACTGGCATATATGAAAGTCACTGGACAGCAATAAAAAAAATCGTTGAAACAAAAGAAAAGATATATATTTATAGAGAGGCTATAGGGGTAATCATTATACCTAAAAGATTCTTCTTTAGTTTAAATTATAAAGAGGAGTTTATTAAACTGGTTGAAAAGTACAGTGAATTAGAAAGAATAAGTATTGAATATTAATAAAAATCTTCATGAAATATACTCATGGAGATTTTTATTTTGAATCTAAAAAGGAGGATTGAGAAAATTTTATCCAAAATAAACGAAAATAATGAAAATTATTTTTAAAAACTATTTACAAGAAAGAATGCGTGTGGTAAATTAAAAATGTAGTATTAAAACGATATCATAAATTTTGTTGAAGGGAGAGACTAAATGAAAAACTATGATTTAGTTATTGTAGGTGGTGGAATTTCTGGTTCAGTTGCAGCTATAGCCGCAGCTAGAATGGGAGAAAAAGTACTTATAATTGAAGGAACAGGGTTTTTAGGAGGAGCATTAACTTCTTGTGGAGTAGGACCAATGATGACTTTTCATGCAGGAGAAAAACAAGTTATTAAAGGGATTACTGATGAGTTAATTGAAAGAATGAAGAAAGCAGGAAAATCACAGGGACATATAATTGATTCTACAACTTACACTTATACAGTAACACCTTATGACTCGGAGGGTATGAAATATGAGTTAGAATGTATGTTATTAGAAAGTGGAGGAGAAGTTCTATATCACACTATGCTCACAGATGTAAACGTATATGAAAAAAAGATTGAGAGTATAGAAGTATGTAATAAGTCAGGTAAAAGTTTACTTAGTGCTAAAGTATTCATAGATGCAACTGGTGATGGAGACCTAGCATATTTGTCTGGAGTTCCTTGTAAAAAAGGAAGAGAAAGTGATGGAGCCGCTCAACCTATGACATTAAAGATGAAGATGAGAAATGTTAATATGGAAGAAATTAAGGAATATATAAAAAATAATCCTGAGAATTTTACTAGAATTCATAGAGATGTTTCATTGATGGACAAGGTATCAAGGTTATCAGTAATAGGGTTTGTAAAAGAATTCGAAGAAGGTAAAAAAAATAAAGAGATATCTATTAAAAGAGAAGATGTACTTTTCTTTGAAACAAATAACCCAGGTGAGGTAATAATAAATACAACTAGGATTTTAGGTTGTGATGGAACAGATGCTTGGAGTTTAACTAAAGCCGAAATAGAAGGAAGAAAACAATGTAGGGAATTAGAATTATTCTTAAAAAAGAGAATTAAAGGTTTTGAAAATGCAGTGGTTGTTTCAACAGGACCATCAATTGGAGTAAGAGGATCAAGGCAAATACAAGGTATATACACAATAACAGCTGAAGACTTACTAGAACAAAAGAAGTTTCAAGATGTTATAGCTCACTCTGGTTATCCAATTGATATTCATAGTCCAGATGGAGAAGGAACATCTCATGGGCATCTAAAGTGGGGAGAATATTACGGAATACCATATAGAAGCTTAGTAAGTGAGAAGATAGAGAACTTAATTGTTGTTGGAAGATGTATATCAGCGACTTTTGAAGCTCAAGCTGCAATAAGGACAACGCCTACAGTTGGAGCTATTGGACATGCTGGTGGGATAGCAGCATCCTTAGCAATTAAAAATAATAAAAATGTAAAAGATATAGATATTAAAGAACTTCAAGAGAATTTATTGAATCAAGGAGCATATTTAGATATATAAAATTAATTATCTTAGGGAGGAATTATAAAATGGGTTCAATTCAAACAATTCAGGCTATCGGAATTTTAGCGGTATTTATAATATCAGTTATTCTTATGATGACAAAGAAGGTGCCAACAATATTAGCTTTACCTATAATGGGAGTTGTCTTTGCTTTAATTGCAGGGGTTCCATTTATGTCAAGTAATGCAGAGACTTATACAATTGCTAAAAATGTTTTAGAAGCTGGAGCTATGAAGATGTCAACAGCAATAGCCGGATTAATTTTTGGTGCTTGGTTTGGACAGATACTTAGCAAGGTAGGCGTGACTAAATCAATTATAAAAAAAGCAGCTGAACTTGCTGGAGATAAACCACTTGGAATAGCTATTACATTTTTTGTAGCAGCATCAGTAATATTTTCAGCATCATCAGGTTTAGGTATGGTTATATTAGTTGGAACAATTATAATACCAATAATGCTTACAGCAGGGTTAAGTCCACTAGTAAGTGCTATGGTACTATTATTAGCAAATGCAGTAGGGGTAACCTTTAACGTTTCAAACTGGGGTGTTTACACAGATGTAGTGAAACTTCCAGTTAATACAGTTGCAGCTTATACTTTAATACCAGCGATTCCACTAATAGTAGTATCTCTAGCAATGATTGTATTTTATACAAAAAAAGGTGGAAGAAGCAAAAGAGCTTGGGCTATGCCAATAAAAAATGAAGTAATAAATAATGATAACAAAAATGTTAGAGCAATAGCTATGATAAGCCCAATTATACCAGTAGTATTAGTGTTTGCATTTAAGTTAACTATAGTTCCATCTATCTTTATAGGAGCAGCAATAGCAATATTACTTGCAACACCTAAAAGACCTATACATGTATTATCAAGTGCACTTATAGACGGAATTCAAGATGTTGCAGGTGCAATGGGACTTATGATAGGAATAGGAATATTATTAAATTCTGTTATGGCACCACAAGTTGCTACAATAATAGAACCATTAATAAAAGCAATAATACCTACAAGTCCAATAGCTTATATACTTATATTCACTGTATTAGCGCCTTTAGCAATCTATAGAGGACCACTAAATGTTTGGGGACTAGGAAGCGGTATAGCAGCTCTTATGATTTCAGCAGGAATGAATCCTATAGCTGCAATGTTAGCATTACGTATAGATAGTAACCTACAAGCAGTATGTGACCCTACAAATTCACACAATGTTTGGGCCGCGGACTTTACTAAAACAGATATAAATGAAATTTTAAAGAAAACAATAGTATGGATTTTAGTATCAGTATTAATTTCAATGATAATAGCAAGTTTTGTAGTATTTAAATAAATAAAAGAATGGGATACTTTTAGTCTCCCATTCCTATTCATAATAGGAGGTATAGATATGGGAAAAAAAGTTAGAATAGGTATAGATGTTGGAGGAACTTTTACAGATGCAGTTGTTATAGATAATGAAAGCTATGAAATTATAGCTAAGCAGAAGATCCCAACAACTCATGCTAGCAGTGAAGGAGTTGCTGGAGGAATAGTTAGAATAATAGATAAGGTATTAAGTGATAATAATATATCTCCTGATGATGTTATGTTTATAGCACATGGAACAACTCAAGCAACTAATGCATTACTTGAAGGTGATGTAGCTAAAATAGGAATCATTGGAATGGGAACAGGAATAGATGCAGGTAGTGCTAAAAATGAGACTAAAACCTCTGATATACAATTAGCACCAGGAAAGTTTTTGAAAACCTATCATAATTTCTGTGATTCTAAAACCTTAAATGAAACAAATATTAATAGTACAATTGATGGACTAATAAAAGATGGTGCGGAGGTTATAGTTGCATCAGAAGCCTATAGTGTTGATGATCCATCAAATGAACTTAAAGTAATAGATATAGCTAATTCAAAAAATATATATGCAACTGGTGGACATGAAATTTCACAATTATATGGACTGAAAATAAGAACAAGAACAGCAGTAGTTAATGCAAGTTTAATACCTAAGATGATGGAAACTGCCAATATGACAGAAAAGGCTGTTAAAGATGCTAAGATAAAATCACAGCTTATGATAATGCGTTGTGATGGTGGAGTAATGAGTGTTGAGGAAGTTAGAAAAAGACCAATACTTACAATGTTATCAGGTCTTGCTGCTGGAGTTGCAGGTGCACTTATGTATGAAAAAATATCTGACGGGATATTTTTTGAAGTTGGTGGAACCAGCGTAGATATATCAGTAATTAAAAATGGAAAAGTAATGATAAAAAATGCTCAAGTAGGAGGGCATAAAACTTACCTTCAATCTCTAGATGTAAGAACATTAGGAGTTGCTGGAGGAAGTATGATAAAGGTTGAGGATAAGAAAATAACTGATGTTGGTCCTAGAAGTGCTCATATTGCAGGCAAGGATTATGAATCTTTTGCAGATGAAGATAAGATTAATAACCCTAAAATAAAATTTATAAGTCCAAGAGATGATGATCCTAAAAACTATGTGATTATAGAGTGTGAGGATGGGAAAGAGTATTCCTTAACTTTAGCTGGAGCTTCAAATATATTAGGGTACATTCCAGAAGATGATTATGCTAGAGGAAATGTAGATAGTGCAAAAAAAGCATGGCAAGTTCTTGCAGACTACCTTAATATATCTGTTGAAGAGGCAGCTAGGCAGGCTATGGACATAGCTGTTAAAAAGGTTATGGAAATAGTAAATGAAATGATAGATGAATATGATTTAGATAGAAAGTTTATTACTTTAGTTGGAGGCGGCGGAAGTGGAGCAGTATTAGTTCCAGCTCTTGCAGACAAAGAAGATTTTAAATGGAAAATAGCAAAAAATGCACCATACATATCAACAATAGGGGTTGCACTTGCTATGGTTCGTGAGCAAATAGAGAAATCTGTATTAAATCCAAATGAAGAAGATATAAAGAGAATAAGAGAAGAAATTATAGAAAAGATAGTAAAGTCAGGAGCGAATGAAGCTACTGTTGATGTTACTATAGAAATAGATAGCCAGAAAAATATATTAAGGGCTATAGCTACAGGTTCTACAGAATTAAGATCTAAAGATCTTACACAGAGCGAAGTATCTGAAGATAAGATGCAAGAGATAGTATCAGAGGCCTTAAGTGTAGAAAAATCAACGGTTCAAGGTATAGCTAAAACTGGAAGATGGAGTTTGTTTAAATCTGTACAGCAAAAGAAAATGTTTTTTGGGCTATTTAAGAAAAACTTAAATAATCTTTGCGTGGTAGATCGTGAAGGAATTGTAAGGCTAAAGAAAGAAAATGCAAATAACTTAATTTTTAGAAAAAATCAACTAAGCAGTGTTTTTGATGAATTTTTAGATGACAACACCATATACTCAGATGCAAATGCAACAATTCCTAAAGTATTTTTATTTTACAAAGAAAAGATGCTTGATTTAACAGGAATGCAGACCAAGGAACAGCTTTTATCAATAATAGAAGTAGAAACACAATATCTTCAAGAGGATAATGAGATTATTGCATTAGTTTATCAATAAAAAAGCAGGGAGTAATTGATATGGAGAAAATTCTTGATATTTTAGATAGGTTGGATGATGAAGTTTTAGCTTATGGAGAGCTAAAAAATGATCTGGTATTTCATAAAATTCCTAAAGATAAAGTAAGCTACTATATAACTGAATCATTAAGACTAGGTGAAGAAAAGGGAAAACAGTATAAAACCTCAAATTTGATTAAATTATGTAATGAAAATGATATTAAAGTAGAGTTTGTAAAAAAATCAGGAAAATTTTATAGTGTACAGTTTAGGGCAGAAATAAACTTCTCAAAAAAAGAGAACATTATTAAAATATATGAAGACTCACTTATGGATCTTATGAATACCTATAATAAGATGGTTGAGGAAAAAGATAAACTCACTTATGAAGAGGTAATAAATATTCATCTAGCTCACGAATTTTATCACTATTTAGAACATAGAGATAAAAAATACACAAATGATATATTGGAACCTATCTGTACATTTCAATTACTAAGCTTTAAAAAAGAAGCTTCTGTTTTAAAGTGTTCAGAAATAGCTGCACACAAGTTTTGCAAAGAGGTATTAGGATTAAAACATCTGCCTAATATTTATGATTATATATACTTAATTGAAACAGGAGAAATAAGTTTAACTAATTTCAATGAGATGATAACTTCTTGGAAAAAAGAATTAATAAGTTAGGTGAAGGGAATCTATATATTAACTCGGTAAATCTTAGTGTTTTATAATCTCAAAGCTTTATATTAAGGCTTTGAGAATTTTTTTGAGGTGATTTATGATAGAAAAAATAGAAAATGAGTATCTTAGTATAGAAATTAAAACTTTTGGAGGGGAGCTCACAAGTGTAAAGAGCATTAAAGATAAGTGTGAGGTTTTGTGGCAAGGAGATGAGAAGTATTGGAAAGGCCAGTCACCTATATTATTTCCTATTGTAGGAAAGCTGCCAGAAGATAAATATACACATATGGGAAAAATATATGAAATGATGGGACATGGTTTTGGAAGTAAAAGTAAGTTTGAAGTGGTTTATAAAAGTCCAGATTCAATAGCTTTTAGGTTATGCAGTAGTGAGGAAACAAGAAAAAGTTACCCTTTTGAATTTGAGTTAAATATTAAATATACCCTTTTAGAATCTTCACTTAAAACAGAATTTGAGGTTATAAATAAGGATAATAAGGACATGTTCTTTTCAATAGGAGCTCATCCAGCATTTAAATGTCCACTTTTAAATAATGAATCTATGGATGATTATTATTTAGAATTTGAAGTGAATGAAAATGTTAAACGCCTACTATTAGGGGAGAGGCTTCTTACTGGAGAGAAAGTAGATTTTTTTGATAATGAAAAAATTCTAAATCTTAATCACGCCTTGTTTTACAAAGGAGCCATAATATTAGAGAATCTAAAATCAGAATATATAATATTAAAAAACAGAAAAAACTCTAAAGAAATAAAATGTAGTATTAAGGGATTTCCTTATGTAGGAATATGGTCAGCAATTAATGATGCTCCATTTGTGTGTATAGAACCTTGGCATGGAATAAATTCAACCTATGGTGATGAATATGATATAACAAAAAAAGAGGGAATAATAAAGCTAGAGGAAGATAAAAAGTTTAAAACTCAATATATAATTGAAGTTAATTAGCTATATATTTACATGAATATATAATAATCTATGTAAAATTTTGTTTTGATGGTATAATAAAGGTTATCGAGATAAATTTTATGTGGATTATTTTTATTTAAATGATTCATTTTGTTTGAAAGTGAAAGAAGGAGGACTTAATGAATACCAGTATTCCCGTTGTAATAACTAAGATTATATCAAAGCAGAAGAATTTTACCTTTAGTGAAAATGAAATAGCGAATTTTGTTATTAATAATCCCGAAGTAGTTGTTAATAACACAATAACATATATGGCTAATGAAACTGGCACATCAGAAACCAGTATTAATAGATTTTGTAAAAAGATTGGATTTAAAGGCTTTAATGATTTTAAGATAGCTTTAGCTCAAGATAATTTTTATAGAAACATGAGAGAAAAAGATAAAAGCAAAAAAAATGATAATATTATAGATTCTATTTCATCAGATTATAATGAACTTATATTAAATACAGCTTCTTTAATTAACGAAAAGGATTTAATAAAGGCAGTTGAATTAATAAAAGGTGCTAGAAGGATATATATATTTGGAGTATTTAGCTCTTGGCTTGCTGCTTTAGAATTAAAACAGAAGCTTAATATGATAGGTATAAGTGCTGAAGCCTATAATGATGGGCCTAATATGAAATTAAGTAGCATTAATGCAAAAGAAAATGATTTGTTTATAACAATATCTAGATCTATTTCAGTTAGAGATATAATTGAATCCTTAAATATAATAGAAGAAAGAAATGCTAAACTAGTTACAATTACAAGTTATGATTATCAGAAATCAAATGCTATTGCAGATGTAAAGATAGTTACTGCTGACAGACTTTCAATTAAACACAGCTCAGTAATTTCTGAGCATATTCCTTTTCTATTAGCTATTGATTTGATTTTTGAAATGCTTATTGAATCAAATAAAAACTATTTAAAGATAAAACAGAATAGTGATGCTTTATTTGAAAGCGAACAAGTTAGTAATAGTTATTTTTATGATTTGTAATGCTAAAAGACCTCCAAGAGAAATTTTGGAGGTCTTTTTTTAAGAATTTAAGATTTTAAGAATTTAAGAATAAAAGAAGTTAAGAACATAAGAATATATAGTAAAAATGCGGGTTACAAGGATTAATTAAAAATTTTGAAGTTCTTGAACCAAAAGCATGATCCTTAAGTCTAATTTATGAGAGGAGGGAGTTAACTTTGGATACAAGCCAATTAGTGAGAAAAGCTAAAGGTGGAGATGATAAAGCTTTTAGTAAACTTATAGAACCTATACAAGAAAAGTTATACGTTACAGCTTATTCTTATGTAGACAATAGGGAAGATGCTCTAGATATAGTGAGTGAAGGAGTTTGCAGGGCATATACTTCAATTAAAAAATTAAAAAATGAAGCTTTATTTAACACTTGGATAACTAGAATAGTTATTAATTTATCTATTGATGTCTACAACAAAAATAAAAAGAAAGCGCAAATTGTATACGAAGAAAATGATCAAGGTTATATAGAAGAGCATGATGAAAGAATAGATTTAAATAGGGCTATAGAAGATTTAGATCCTAAATATAAAATTATCTTACAAATGAAGTATTATGAAGGACTAACCTTATCTGAAATAGCAAAAATATTAGAGATACCGTTAGGAACAATAAAAAGCAGTCTTAATAAAGCTCTTAACATTCTTAGGTTAGAGCTTAAGGAGGAGGTTTTAGAATGAAGAAAGAAAATAATAAAAATGATATTGAAGATTATTATAAAAATATAGAGATACCAAAAGAATTATCTAGTGCTGTAAAAAGAGGAATTGAAAAAGGAAAAAAAGAAAAAAGAAATATATATTTTAATAAAGGGTTAAAAATAGCATGCAGTTTTTTAATAGTTGTAACTTTAGGAATGCTTTTAAACAATTTAAAGCTTGGGGTAGGAGATATAGACCAAAGTGTAGAGAAAGCTAGTATAGGTTTGGAACTACCCAAGATAAAAGATGATAAAGAGCTTCTAAAACTAATTGTTTCTAGCCAAGATATAAAGAAAGAATCCTCTACTAATAATGAAATCACAGGTAGTAGTAATGATGCAGGCAAATCTGATTATGGAGCAGCAGATTATTCAAAAACCAATAACCAGGTTGAGAATGTTGAAGAAGGGGATAGGGTAAAAACTGATGGTAAATATATATACACAGTTAAAAATGACTATAAAGGAGGGAATGTCTCTGAGGTAATAATCGTTAAAGGTGATGACCCAACTAATATGAAAATAGAAACAAAAATTACTTTAGAGGGATTTATTCAGGATATTTATATAACTACAAATAAGCTACTAGTAATTTCACAAAATAATAATTCCTTAGGAACCGATTTTAGCATTTATAATAAAGAAGATATTGAAAATTTAAAACTTGAAAGAAAACTAAATTATAGTGGACAGATAGTAAACAGTAGATTAATTTCAAATAAATTAATAATGATAACAAATAATAATCCATTTTCAATCTATCCAATGATGGAAGATAGTAAATCTGGCGTTATAAAAGATAATGGGAAAACAATATCTCTACCTAGATATTATGACTCTCTTAATGATAAAGAAGAAGTTACAAACATTAAGGATATTTCTTATTTTCCAGATACTAAGGGAGAGAGCATAATTAATATAGCTTCAATAGATATAAATAATTATAATGAAAAAATTAAAACTGAAACAGTTTTAGCTAGTGCAGGAAGCGTATATTCAACAGCGGATAATATATATATTACTGCATCTAAGGGAAGTTTTTCTGACTTTGCTACTAAGAATACTATATTCTCTGATGGAGATACATTAATTTATAAATACTCTATTAAAAATGGACAAATAAATCCAGTTGCTAGTGGTGAGGTAAAGGGGAGATTATTAAATCAATTTTCTATGGATGAAAATAATAATACTTTTAGAATAGCAACAACTAAGGGTTTTTCAGAGGGAAGTACAAATAATTTATATATATTAGATGAAAATCTTAAGGAATTAGGAAAGTTAGAAGGTCTTGCACCAAGGGAGAGAATTTATTCAGTTAGATTTTTAGGAGATACAGCATATATGGTTACTTTTAAACAGGTAGATCCATTATTTGTTATTGACTTAAGGGACTCAAAAAATCCAAAAGTTACTGGGGAACTTAAGATACCTGGATTTAGTAACTATCTTCATCCACTAGATGGGGAAAATTTAATAGGGTTTGGTGAAGATAGAGATGAGCTGAGTAGATATAGAGGACTAAAGCTTTCTATATTTGATGTTAAGGATGGAACATCTCCAAAGGAAAAATCTACACTTGCATTTGGAGGAAATAAGACTCATTCAGAGGTGAATTATAATCATAAAGCTTTCTTTTTAAATAAAGAAAAATCTATTATAGGTATACCAATGGTGAACTTCACTGATTATGGGGAAAATAGAGAAGGGATAGTATATTTAGCTAAATACTCAGAAGATAGAGTGATGTCAAAGTTTGGTGAGCTAAAATTTAATACGGGTTATTATGGTTATGAAAATAGAATAATTTATATTAAAAACAATCTATATGTAGTTACCAATGAAGGGATTTTTTCATATAACATTGATAGTTTAGAGTCTTTAGGAAAAATTGAATATTAAATTATAGGCAAGTTTTTAAATTTATAGGATTTAAAAACTTGTCTTTTCATATTCTGAAAATAATATTTTTCTTCATTTGATAAAATAAAAAAGTTAATTATTATGTATAATAATATTTGAGAAGATGATGAAGGAGGAAATAAAAATGAGTTTTCCAAAAAAATTTTTGTGGGGTGGAGCGGTTGCTGCACATCAATTAGAAGGTGGATGGAATAAGGGAGGAAAAGGACCAAGTGTTGCTGATGTTATGACAGCAGGAGCCCATGGAGTGCCAAGAGTAATTACAGAAGGGGTAATTCAAGGTAATAACTACCCAAACCATGAAGCTATAGATTTTTATAGTAGATATAAAGAGGACATAGCACTATTTGGAGAGATGGGATTTAAATGCTTTAGAACATCTATTGCCTGGTCAAGAATTTTTCCAAATGGAGATGAATTAGAACCAAATGAAGAAGGATTAAAGTTTTATGATGATATGTTTGATGAATTACATAAACATGGTATAGAACCTGTAATAACTTTATCTCATTTTGAAATGCCTTATGGACTTGCAAAAAAATATGGCGGATGGAGAAGCAGAGAAGTTATTGACTGTTTTGTAAGATTCTCAAAGGCTGTATTTACTAGATATAAGGATAAAGTTAAGTATTGGATGACTTTTAATGAAATAAATAATCAAAAAAATGTTGCTAATGGAATATTTGCTTGGACTTGTTCAGGAGTTCTTTTTGAAGAGGGAGAAAACAGAGAAGAAGTTATGTATCAAGCAGTTCATCATGAATTAGTAGCTAGTGCCTTAGCTGTTAAAATAGGTCATGAGATTAATCCAGAACTAAAAATAGGATGTATGGTATCATTTGTCCCAATTTATCCGTATTCATGTAATCCAGATGACATGATGTTATCAGTTGAATCTATGCATGATCGTTATTTCTTTGCAGATGTACATTGTAGAGGTCATTATTCTTCCTATGCATTAAAGGAATGGGAAAGAAAAGGTTACAACATAAAGATGGAACCAGAAGATAAAAAGATATTAGAAGAAGGAAAAGTAGATTATATTGGATTTAGCTATTATATGTCTGATGCTGTTAAATCAGGCGTAGATACTTTAGATGAAAATTCAGTAGTAGGTTCAAGTGCTAGTGTTAAAAATCCACATGTAAAAGCTTCTGATTGGGGATGGCAGATAGATCCAGTAGGTCTTCGATATTCTTTAAATATGCTTTATGAGAGATACGAACTTCCTCTATTTATAGTTGAAAATGGGTTTGGTGCTATAGATGTAAAAGAGGAAGATGGAACTGTAAATGATGATTATAGAATAGATTATTTAAGAGCTCATATTGAAGAAATGGATAAGGCTATAAATATTGATGGAGTAGATTTAATGGGATACACTCCGTGGGGATGTATAGATCTAGTTTCTTTCACTACAGGGGAAATGAAGAAACGTTATGGATTTATCTATGTTGATAAAGACAATGAAGGAAATGGAACTTTAGAAAGATCTAAAAAGAAATCTTTTGATTGGTATAAAAAAGTAATAGCTACTAATGGAGAAGATTTAACTAATAATTAGAAATAGAATAATATAAATAACTACAGGTGGACTAACAGCCACCTGTTTTTTATGCTAATATATATTAGTACATAAAAACAGGGGGATAAAATCAATGAGGATTAATATAAGTAGACTTTTTAACGATAAAGAGTTTTATAAAAAGTTATTTATTTTAGCTATACCTATGATAATACAAAACTTTATAGTGTCATCTATAAATATGCTAGATACTGTAATGGTTGGTGCGTTAGGAGAAAGTGAGATTGCGGCAGTTGGAATAGCAAATCAATACTTCTTTTTGTATAACTTAATAATCATAGGTATAACTACAGGGTTTAGTATATTTATTTCACAGTATTGGGGAAGTAAGAATATAAGAGACATAAAGAAGGCTATAGGATTAGAATTTCTAAGTGTTATGGTGGTAGGTCTTATTTTTACATTAAGTGCATTAATTATTCCAGGCGTTATACTTAGAATATTCACAAAAGATATAAACGTAATAGGTTTTAGTGAAGGTTACCTTAGAATAGTAGTATTAAGTTACGTGATTACTGGAGTAACTATATTATTTACAGGTGCATTAAAAAGTATAGGAAATTCAAAGGTTCCTATGGTTGTAAGTGCTATGGCATTACTTATAAATGGAATTTTAAATTATATACTTATATTTGGTAAAATAGGATTTCCTTATATGGGGGTAAAAGGAGCAGCATTAGCAACTCTTATTGCGCGTTTGGCTGAGATGATAATAATTATTTATTTTAGTTTTAAACATACTTCGCCACTTAGAGGAAAAATAAAGGAGTTCTTAGATTTTGATTTTAGTTTTACTAAAAAAATATATAAGTCTGTTACTCCTGTAATATTAAATGATGGAATTTGGGCTTTAGGAATTGTTCTTTATACAGTTGCTTATGGAAAGGTTGGAACTAAAGCTATAGCTTCGGTTCAAATATCAAATACTATTCAAAACTTATTTATGATATTTTGTATAGGAATTGCAAGTTCTTCTTTGGTTATGATAGGACATGAAATAGGTAAAAAAAAGAGAGAAAAAGCTATAGAATATGCTAAGAAATTCTCTATATTATCATTTATAATAGGTGGAATTTTAGGTGTTTTGCTAATTATATTTTCACCTGTAATTTTAGAGCTATTTAATGTTTCTAGTGAAGTAAGGGATTCCACAAGGAATATTCTAATAATATATGGAGCTATTTTCCCTATAAGATCATTAGGAATAGTTTTGATCGCTGGAATATTCAGAGGAAGCGGAGATGCTAAGTTTGCATTAAAAGCAGAATCTTTTGCAATGTGGGCTGTAGCTCTGCCACTATCTTTTATAGGAGCTATTGTTTTTAATTTTAGCGTGGAGATGGTGGCTTTTATGGTTATTATTGAAGATATAATAAAGTGCCTTCTTTGTGTTATACATTTAAAAGGTGGAAAGTGGATGCATGATTTAGTTAATCTTAAAGAAGCAAGTTAGAGGTTTGTTTTAAAAAGAAAAATGAAAAATATAAATTAATCAACCTTAAAAATCAACCGAAAGGTTGATTTTATTTTTTCTCTTAAAAGATAAAATGAATATCAAGGAAGGTGATTAATACATGAATAATATATTTGAAGTAAAAGGTTTAGAAAAAAGCTATAAAAATAATAAGGTTATAAAAAATATTTCCTTTGAGGTTTTAAAAGGAGAGATACTTTGTATATTAGGGCCTAATGGTGCAGGAAAAAGTACCACTATAAATGTTCTTACAGGGGTTTTGGGTTATGAGTTAGGAGAATTATTTTATAGTGGCAGGAAAATTAAGAAAAATGATAAAGAGTTTAAAGGGAAATTAGGAGTAGTACCACAAGATATAGCTTTATATGAGGATATAAGTGCAGAACAAAATCTTAGATTTTTTGCATCTCTGTATGGATTAAAGGGGCAGGAATTAGATGAAAAAACGAAAGAGGCCTTGGCGTTTGCTGGGTTAAGTGAAAGAGCTAAAGATAAGGTACGTACATTTTCAGGGGGAATGAAAAGAAGACTTAATATAGCATGTGCTATAGCTCATAATCCAGAACTTTTAATAATGGATGAGCCTACAGTTGGGATAGATCCTCAATCCAGAAATCATATTTTAGATTCTGTAAAAAAAATGAGAGAAAGAGGTATGACTATTATATATACAACTCATTACATGGAGGAAGTAGAAGAAATCTCAACAAGGATAATCGTAATGGATAAAGGGGAGATAATAGCGTCAGGAACAAAGGAGAAGCTTAAGGAAAATGTAGTCAACTTTAAAAAAATAATTCTAGAAGTTGATGATACAAGTAAAGTTAATTTAGAGAAATTCTACGATGTTGAAGGAATTAAAGAAGCTATTATAAAGGAGAAAAAAATTGAAATCATAAGTTTAACTGGAGTTGAAAATTTGGATAAAATAATTTCAATTTTAATAAATGACTCTATTAAAATCAATAATCTAACGACAGAGGTACCAAGTTTAGAAACTGTATTTTTAAATCTTACAGGGAAAACCTTAAGAGATTAGGAGGATGTCATGTATAAATTTTTACAGATTTTAAAAAGAGATTTCTTAAACATGTTATTTAATCCTATGTGGGTGTTTTATGATACAGTTTTCCCTTTAATGCTTATTTTGATTTTGGGTTTCTTAAATAGTGGAGCTTATGGGAATGAGGTGTCTTCTTATGATTATTATGGGGTAGCTATGATACTTTATATAATATTAAACACTGCAACCTTAAGTGCTAATAGTTTCATGGAAGAAAGAATTAAGAAAGGAAATATGAGATTAATATATTCACCATTACCTAAAAGTTATATATATTTATCTAAAATTTTAGCAACTTCTGCATTTGCATCTTTATGCCATATTTCAGTAATGATTTTATTAGAGCTTTTTATGAAGGTTAACTATGGAGGAAAAAATATTGTTTTTATAATTATAATACTTATTTTTGCTGAGATATTTGCCTCAGTTATTGGAGTGTTGTTTTGTTGTATTTTTAAAAGCGAAAATATAGCAAATCAAATATTAAGTATTGTTATAAATATACTAGCTTTGTTTGGGGGACTATTTTTTAAAGTTGACAGCATGGGAAAGGCTTTAGAGAAGTTGAGTTATGTATCTCCAGTAAAATGGATGATGATAAGTATATTTAAAATAATTTATGATAGAAACTTTTCAGATTATATGGTGACTATAGGAATATTAATAATTTCGTCAATAGTAGCAGGAGCTTTATGTGAGAAATTTTATAAACCGGAGGAATATATATGATTAACATTCTAAAAAATAATTACTTTAGACTAAAGAGCAAAAAATATTATAGTATCATTTACTTAATAATGACTATACTCTCAATAGTAGCAGCAGTATATATGACATCAAAATTTCAGACTAAAGGAAATATTGCTTTTGTAACAAATGATAAAGAAAGAGCAATTAAGTCTGAATATTTTAATTTTGTTAGCTTGGAGAGAGAACCAGAGAAATATGAACTGGCTTTAGGTGGATATGATGGAGTAGTAATAGATAATGGAGCTGGAGATTATGAAATATATACTATAAAAAATACTGAATATAAACAAATG
Source organism: Clostridium sp. UBA1652 (assembly GCF_002320975.1). NCBI lineage: Bacteria > Bacillati > Bacillota > Clostridia > Eubacteriales > Clostridiaceae > Clostridium > Clostridium sp. UBA1652. Next base: position 65,796 of record NZ_DCLI01000020.1, on the reverse strand, counting down.
CTTAAAAACGTTATAGCTAATCCTGATTCTAAAGAGATAGAAATTGAAAGTAATAGAGGAGTAGGTACAAATATAATAGGTTTTTTAATGGTTTTTATTCTGCTTCAAAGTATTTTATTTATGTTTACCTTAGCAGAAGAAATTGAATTAAAGCAGATTGAAAGAATAGCGGTATCACCCTTATCATTTTCAAAATATATATTAGCTCACTTCATTTACAATATATCTTTTATAGTCGTGCCTACATTTTTAACTTTAACTATTATAAATATTTTCTTTAAAGTAAATATAGGCTTTAGTTTAACTCAGTATTTAGGTATATTAATGCTTTTAGGTGCCTTAGGAACAAGTTTTTCTCTATTTATAAATGCATTTATAAAAGGTGCTGACAATGCTAATATGATAGGTTCAGCTAGTATACTTTTAACAACAATCTTATCTGGAAGTTTTTATTCTTTTGAGAATGGAAATAAAGTTCTTCAAAAGATATTATTAATTTTTCCTCAGAAAGAGTTTCTAAATTTTGTTAAGGCATTAGAAGAGGGTAAGGATATTTTAAATTCGCTACCTCAAATATTATATGTAATTACAATCTCGTTAGCATTTTTCTTTATTTCCATAATAAAAATGAAAAAAGACTATGTACTAAGGAGCGAGTAAAGTAAACTAATATTAAAGTAAATTTAAATTTTAGGTGATGATATGAAAGATACACCATTATTAATATATACAAGGCTTAAGGTACCAGAACCAAGGAAAGGTTATATAATAAGAGCGGATTTGTTTTCAAAACTCGAAAAAATAGATGAGTATAAGGTTGTTTTAATTAAGGGTGGAGCTGGTACTGGAAAGACAACCCTTGTAAGTTCGTTTATAAAGCAGAAGAATCTAAAGGCGAAATGGATATCTCTTGATGAAAGTTGTGATAATGTTTTTTCATTTTGGAACTACATGTTAGAGGCTTTAGGAGATGTTTTAGGAAGAGATAAGGATGAAATTAAGGCTATTTATGATTCTAATATGCAAAAAGACAATCTTCAAATGTTTCTAGTAGCTATTTTAAATCTTTTAGATATAAATGAAGATATTTATATAGTGCTAGAGGACTTCTATTATATTAAGGAAAAATTTTTAATTGAAACAATAAACTTTTTCATAAAAAATCTTTCTTTAAATGTACATTTAATAATAATAACAAGAGAGTCTCCAGATATATATTTAGGAGCTATAAGTATGGAAGGACGGCTTTTATCCATTGAAGATAATGAGCTAAACCTAAGTAGAACTTTAGGCATTAGCTTTTTAAAAGATACTCTAAAACTAGATTTTAAAGAAGATATATTGAGTTATATATACGAACTTTCAGAGGGCTGGATTGGAGGATTGCAGTTAATTGCTTCATCAACCAATATAAAAAGTGAAAAAGAAATATTTAAGCTTAATTTCAAAAATAGAGTTATAGAAGAATATATAAATAAAGAAATATATGAGTTTTTTAGTGAAGAAGAAAAAGAGTTTTTATTAGAAACTTCAATACTTTCCTATTTTAATGAGGATATATGCAAAAGGTTTATTCCTAAGTTTGATTTTAAAGGTATACTTTATAGTTTAGTCAATAGAAATACTTTAATAAGTTGCGTTAATGAAGAGTTTGAAATATATAGATATCATAATATATTAAGAGAATATCTAGAAGAAAAAGTAGATAGAGATAAAAAGATAAAAGCTCATATAAGGGCTTCAAGTGTTTTTAAAGACTTAGGAGATTATAGTGAGGCTATTAATCATCTGTTGCTTGCAGGAGATTATGAAGAGGCAATGGAAACTATTTTGGAACACTCTAGGAGTTTAAATCTATTTTCCTATATAGAGAGAATCCCTAAAGAGTTCATTATAAAAAATCCTGATTTTGCGTATCAAAGTTTTTTCTATTATTATGCTAATTTAGAAGTTGATAAAGGGAGTGAACTATACGATTTAATTATTAAAAATATGCATACTAGCCCTATATTAGAAGCCTTTAAGTTTTCTAATATGTTTATAGAAGACAACTTCAAATTAAACGAGATTGAAGTAATGCCTCTAGCTGAAATTGATAAACTTAAGCTAAAAGATTCTACAAAAGCGTATCTATTATTAAAAGAAGCATCTTTTTTATATGTTCAATCTAAGTACAATGAAGCATTAGATTTTCTTGAAAAAATTGATAACTACTCAATAACCAAAGACAATTTCTATATTCAATTTTTCTCTTTTAGTGTTAAGTCGCAGGTTTTAGAGGATATGGGAGAAATCAATAAAACCTTTGAATTATATGAGGGAATGAAAGAGATGATTTTAACCTATAAAAAGTTGCCTATGCTTACTGTAAGCTTTTATATAGGTATTACTGGAATGTATTTAAAAAGAATGGAATTAGAAAAAGCAAAAATATCATTAGATGAAGCTTACAAGTATATGCCAAATGAAGCTGTAACAATGAACAGGGGATATAGGTATAATCTATGTGAGTATAAGTTTATTATAGGAGAAACAGAGGAAGCTATTAAAATACTAGAAGAACTTATTAAACTAGAGTCCTACAAGAATTATGTATTTATATCCCCACTTCTAAAATATATATATAAATTTGAGAATGAAATAATAAAAGATTTTATAGTTGGATATGAAAAACAACAAGAGGAGAGAAAAAGTTTAGATAGTAAGCTTTTGTATGGATCAATTCTTTTTAAAAAAGGCAAGAAAGAAGAAGCTCTAGAGTTAGTTAATGAGGTTTTAAGATATTCTAGAAAAAGAAAAATTAAACTTAAGATGGTTCAAGGATCTTTACTTAAGATAAGTATTATCATAGAGGATTTGGAAAAAAATAGAGAAGTCAAAAACCTATTTATAGAAGCATTACATTACAGTTATGAAAATAAAATTCTGCAACCTTATTTTTTCGAAAAAGATATAGTTAATAGACTTACTACAGAAGGAAGATTTAATATTATTAGCGAACTTACAAATAAGGAAAAGCTTCACTACGAAGAAATCATTAATATTATTAGAACTAAAGATGATATTATTTTAAGTCAGCGTGAGATAGATGTTCTTAAAGAGATTGCAAAAGGATCTACTAATAAAGAAATAGGAGAAAATTTGTTTATCTCAATTTCAACAGTTAAGACTCATATAATAAATATATATGGTAAACTTCAGGTTAGTAACAGGGTTTCGGCTGTAGAAGAGGGTAAAAGGCTTAAAATGATATAAGAGAACATGTTCATAGGCTTGAAATTTATTTAAATATAATATATGATAATAACAATAAAACTTTGGAGGAATATTATGAAAACACTTTGTTTAAAAAAATTACATCATCATACCTAGAGACTTGATCTGCTTAGATGTAGATACAAGTCTATTAATGTAGGCTTGTATCCTCTAGGTGATGATGAATTAAGTGTAATCATAATTTGTTAAGCCATGTGGGATTTTGCCTGCATGGCTTTTTGTTATATAAAAATATATTAAAGGAGAGTTAAACATGAAAACAAAAATTAAACCAAGTATATTATCAGGATTTATGGAGCTTTTGCCAAAAGAGCAGGAAAAGTTTAATAATATTTTAGAGAAAATAACTAATGTTTATGAGAAAAATGGATGCCTTCCTATGGATACTCCCATAATAGAAAAAGCAGAAGTTTTATTAGCTAAATCTGGAGGAGAAACAGAAAAACAAGTATACAGTTTCTCAAAAGGGAAAAGTAATTTAGCACTACGTTTTGATTTAACTGTGCCATTTGCAAGGTATGCTGCACAATATTATAATGAACTGGTTTTTCCATTTAAGAGATATCAAGTAGGTAAGGTTTATAGAGGGGAAAGAAATCAAAAAGGAAGATATAGAGAATTTTATCAATGCGATGTAGATATTATAGGAAAAGATGAGCTAAGTATAAAAAATGATGCGTGGATTATAAATCTAGTATCAAAGTCTTTTAAAGCCATTGGATTAAGTGGATATAAGATTCAAATAAGCAATAGAAAGATTTTGAAAGGTTTGTTAACTGAGCTATCTATTGAAAATAGTAAAGAAGTTATGATCTTAATAGATAAGTATGACAAGATAGGAAAAGAAGCTTTTATAGATGAATTAAATGTATTAGTAGGAGAAGATAGGAGTAGGTTTATTAAATCTATATTAGATATGGGGTTAGAAGATTTAGAAAAATTGACTATAAACAATGAAGATTTCAAAAAAGGTATAGAAAATCTTAAAGAAGTGAAGTCAATGCTTAATGTTTTTGGAGTTAAAGAAAATGAGTACGAAATAAATTTAAAGATTATAAGAGGGCTTGACTATTATACAGGAACTGTATTTGAAACCATACTTGAAGGAAATGAGAGCTATGGATCTATATGCTCAGGAGGGAGATATGATAACTTAGCTGAAAATTATACTGATAATATACTACCGGGCGTAGGTATGTCAATTGGACTTACTAGATTGTTTTTTATACTTCAAGAAATAGGGTTTATAGATAATTATAAAATTCCAAATAAATTTAAATATTTAATTTTGCCTATAGGAGATACCTTAGAATATTGTGGACTAATAATAAAAAGATTAGAGGAAAAAGAATTGGATTATTCTATATATTTAGAGAATTCAACATTAAAGAAAAAAATGAACTATGCAAATAAACTTGGTTTTGAGAATGTAATATTGGTTGGAGAAGATGAGGTTAAAAATAATGAACTAATAATAAAGAAAATGACAACTGGAGAAGAAGTTAAATTAGATATAAAGGAACTTTAAAACTTTTCTAAACTTTTTTACTTAATATAAATATTGTTTGGATTTTTGAAATATAAATATATAGTTATTAATTTTAATATTAGGGGGCTTAGATGTACACAACATCAGAACTTTTTGCTAAGATGATTCAAATTGTATTTATAAACTTGGTTTTATCAGGAGACAATGTAGCTATTATATCACTTTCGGTAAAAAACTTGCCGGTACATAAAGCAAAATTAGTAAGTATGATAGGAGTTATTTTAGCCCTAATTTTTAGAATTTTTTTTGTGGCTATAATAGGTGTTTTATTTAATTTGAAATGGCTCCATCTAAACTTAGTTGGCGGAATAATACTTATAATAGTTACTATTAATATGTTTAACCATGAGAAAAGCACTTCTGATTCTGATAAAGATGATAATGAGGGATTTATGAAGGCTTTATTTTCAATAATTATCTCAGATATTAGTATGAGTCTAGATAATGTACTTGCAATTACTTCTATTACCATGGCTGACAGTGGAGTGATTAGTAGGCAAGAAATGACGCTTATAATATTTGGAACAATAGCGTGTATGCCTATTATATTTTTTGGAAGTGAGGCTGTATCAAAATTAATGAACAAATGCCAGGCTGTTATATATCTTTGCGCAGGATTATTAGTATATACAGCTACAAAAATGATTTTAAGTGATAGTATAGTTTCGAACTTAATTAATAAAGTGAATCCTGTAATAGGACTAGCTGTAATTGTAATTATGGCAACAATTTTAATTGTAATCATGATTAAGGACAAAAAGAAGAGCTGCTGATTTATTAAAGAAATGGTAAAAAGATTTTTAGTATTATTCTAAAAGTCTTTTCTTTTTAAAAGAACATTAGTAGAAAAATGGCAATAATTATGATATTATTACATTTGGTATTTTATTTTAAATACATTAAGGAGGAAGTGGATGGATAAACTTAATTTGGTATTAGTATTTTTAGAAGGAGTAATATCTTTGTTTTCTCCTTGCGTGTTACCAATACTTCCGGTATACATAGGAATGCTTTCTAATAGCAGTGTAGATAGCTTAAATAGAAATTTTAAATTCAAAAATTCTATATTATTAAAAAACACTCTATTTTTTATATTAGGAATATCATCAACATTTTTTATATTAGGTTTTTCTATAAATAAATTAAGCAATATATTTATAACTAATAAATACTTAGTTGAAATCCTAGGGGGAGTAATAATTGTTTTTTTAGGGATATTTTATATGGGATATCTTAAAATACCGTTTTTGTATAGAGAAAAAAGGTTTAATATAAACCATAAAACTATGAATTTCTATACTGCTTTTCTGCTAGGATTCTTTTTTAGTTTTGGATGGACACCATGTATAGGTCCAATGCTTGCGTCGGTGTTATTTTTAACTGCGCAATCAGATAGTGCCTTATTTAGTGGTATTGTAATATTAATATACTCTTTAGGATTTACTTTACCATTTTTATTAATAGCTATTTTCTATAATAAGTTATTTGTGTATATTGATAAAGTAAAACTAAGAATAAATGATATAAAAAAGCTTGGAGGGGTAATACTTTTAATAGTCGGATTTATCATGTTCTTTAGAGGTAGTAACAGTTTGCTTGAAGAACAGAAGGGTAAGATTAATAACTCTACAAGTATCAATGAGAACATCACCAAAGATACGGAAGATGAAGAAGTTCAAGCTCCTAATTTTACTTTGATTGATCAATATGGAAAGATTCATGATTTGAAATCTTATAAGGGAAAAACAGTTTTCTTGAATTTTTGGGCCACTTGGTGTCCACCTTGTAGAGAAGAGATGCCGAATATAGAATCTATATATAAAGAATATGGAGAAAACAAAAATGAAGTAGTAATATTAGGGGTAGCTGCGCCTAGTTTAGGAAATGAGGGTTCTACAGAAGATATTATAAAGTTTTTAAAGGATAATGGTTATAGTTTCCCAGTGCTTTTTGATAATGGAGGAAGGGTAATGAATAGCTATAATATTAGTGCCCTACCTACAACCTTCATTATAGATAAGGATGGAAATATAAAAGGGTATGTTCCTGGTGCAATGGATAAAGAAACAATGAAAAAGATAATAGGGCTTGAATAAAAGTTTAGGTTTGAAATTAGCATTTATTTTGATAATATATAAATAGGGTTTACCTAAATTCCGCAGAAAGATAACTAACTTTAACAAAAGTAATATATCAAAGAATTTAATTTGTATTCAAATGTTTATAAGTTAAGTTTAAGATAGCTCAAGAAGATTAAGGAGTGATTTTATGGCAAACAATAGAACAGAATTAATACAAAGCGCCCTAGGTTCAGTTTTTACAGTTTTTAGTGAAGATCAGTTAAAAGAATTAAGAGGAAAAAATAGAAAGATAGCTATCTGTGGAAAAATAAATAACCCAGGAATTATAGATATTCCAGAAGGAGCTACTCTTCAAGATATAATAGAATTATGTGGTGGAATAATAAACAAAAGCAATTTTAAAGCTGCCCAAATTGGACTTCCTTTTGGAGGATTTTTAACAGAATCAAGTTTAGATAAAGAATTTGATTTTGATTTATTTTATGAGAATATTGATAAAACTATAATAGTTTTATCAGAAGAAGATTGTATAATTCAATATCAAATGTTCTATATTGAATATTTGTTAGCTAAGGTGAAAGAAGGATCCTATAAAAACTATGAGATAGTAGTAGATGAAATAACTAATATGCTTAAGACTTTAGATAGAATAAGTAAAGGCGTATCTAATATGAGAGACGTTTATCATCTAAGAAACTTAGCACAAATAGTAAAAGGCAAAATGAAACAAAAACATAATTCAATGGAAGATATAATTACTACTTTCTACCATGAAATAGAAGAGCATATAGAAGAAAATAAATGTTATACAGCTCAATGTAACCATTTAATAAAACTAACAATAACTTCAAAATGTATTGGGTGTGGAGCATGTAAAAGAGCATGTCCGGTTGATTGTATAAATGGAGAGGTAAGAAAGCAACATTACATAGACTATAATAGATGTACACACTGTGGAGCTTGTGTATCAGCTTGCCCTGTAGATGCTATAAAAACAGGAGACAACACATTAAAGTTTATAAGAGATTTAGCTACACCAAATAAGGTAGTGATTACACAAATGGCTCCAGCTATTAGAGTTGCGATAGGAGAAGCATTTGGCTTTGAGTCAGGAGAAAATGTTGAAAAGAAACTAGCAGCAGGTTTAAGAAAACTTGGTGTTGATTATGTATTTGATACAACTTGGGGAGCTGACTTAACAATAATGGAAGAAGCTGCTGAGTTCCAAGAAAGATTAGAAGGACATTTAGCTGGGGATACTAATGTCAAACTTCCTATACTTACTTCATGTTGCCCTTCATGGATTAAATTTATAGAGGAAAACTATGCAGATATGCTTGAAGTACCATCATCGGCTAAGTCTCCAATGCAGATGTTTGCTACAATTGCAAAAGAGGTTTGGGCAAAAGAAAAGGGTCTTTCAAGAGAAGAAGTAACATCGGTTGCAATTATGCCATGTATTGCAAAAAAATATGAAGCATCAAGAGCAGAATTTTCTGTAGATGGTAATTATGACGTTGATTATGTTATAACTACTAGAGAGCTTATAAGAATATTTGAGAACTCAGGAATAAACTTAAAGGAACTTGAGGATGAAGAAATAGACTCAGTTATGGGAGAATATACAGGTGGTGGAATAATCTTCGGTAGAACAGGTGGAGTTATTGAGTCAACTGTAAGAACTGCTGTTGAGAATATAACTGGAAATAAACTTGAGAATGTAGAGTTTGAAAAGCTTAGAGGCTGGGATGGATTTAGAATATGTGAGTTAGATGTTGAGGGTATAAAACTAAGAATTGGTGTTGCCCATGGACTTAGAGAAGCCGCTAAGATGTTAGATAAAATAAGATCAGGTGAAGAATTCTTCCATGCCATAGAGATAATGGCTTGCATAGGTGGATGTGTAGGCGGAGGCGGTCAGCCTAAGATAAAGAAAAATAGACAACAAGGATTAGAGTTAAGAGCTGAAGGATTAAATAATATAGATAGACAAAAAACTCTAAGAGTATCAAAAGAGAATCCAGAAGTAAAAGCACTTTATGAAAAATATCTAGATCACCCATTAAGTGCAAAAGCTCATGAATTACTTCACACTACTTATTTCCCAAAAATAAAAAGATAAAATGACTAATCATTAAAATTTAAGCTATTATTTCAAGTGTTAATTTGAAATAATAGCTTCTTTTATTTTTCTAAAGTTACTACCACTAATTCAGGAGAATTATTAATTCTAAAGGGGAAAATACTATTTCCAAGCCCTCTACTCACAATCATAGAAGTATTATCCTCTTTATAAATACCACTTGTATATTTAGGAAAAAATCCTTGGTTTGGAGCAAGTAATCCACCTACAAAAGGAATTCTAAACTGTCCACCATGAGCATGACCGGAGAAAACTAAATCCACTTTTGCATCTTTATAATCTACTAATTTTTCTGGACGATGAGATAATAGCATCTTAAAATCTGAATCCATATCCTTTGATAAGTCAACTAATAATTTTTTAAATAATTCATCTTGATTTGATGTTTGAATAAATGCGGGATCATCAAGCCCAATCAGACCAATAGAAGAACTATCTTTTTGAATAAAAACATTTTTGTTATTTGATATTTTAACTCCAGATGAAGTAAGTCTATCACATAACTCATTGTAAGACTCAATACGGCTCTCATGGTTACCTGGAATAAAATATATTGGAGCTATGTCTGTTATGCCATCAATGTATTTCATTGAAATATCTATGTTAGTATTATAGGAATCTATTAAATCACCTGTAATAAATATTATATCAGGATCAATTTCTTTTGTTTTTTCTATTAAAGTTTTTTGATTTTTACCAAACTCTGCGTTGTGTAAATCAGAGATTTGAAGTATTTTATATCCATCAAAGGATGAAGGGACTTTACTGTTTTTGTAAGTAATATTAGATATAACAATTTTTTTATTGTAAACAATAACTAGAAGTACTATTAAAACTAAAATTATTATAGAAAAGAGTAATTTATTTTGTGCAAATTTCACCGATTACCTCCTAAGTATTATTAAATTTGAACTTCATAATAGAAGTAAGTATTAAGAAATAATACTTTTATAGATATATTTTATACTAAAGCTGTTGATTTTAGAAACTATAAAATTTATATTTTATAGGTGAATTGAAAATGAGAACTATTTTCTCTATAATATATTAGAGGTAATGGAGGTAGATTTAATGGATTTTAAAAAACTAGTTGAAAGATTTACTGAGGTGTCTTTTTCTATAACCGATGTTCATTGGTTTGTAAGGGAACCAGGAAGTTGCGCTAGAGGCATATATACAGATTGGTGTTCTTTTGTATTTCCAATAACAGGCAAGGCTAATTTTGCTATAGGAGGAGTGGAATATGAATTAAAAGCAGGAAAAGTGATGCATTGTGGATCAAATGAAGTTTTAGATAAATGTGTTCTTGGGAATTTGCCCTGGGGGTATTATGAGATATATTATAAACTTAATAATCCAACTCAAGAAGATTCGAAAACAATAGATAAAACTTATATTCTTGATATAGGGGATATTTCACAAATAAAAGAGCTATTACATGAGATGCTAAAAACTTATAGAACTCCGGGAATAATACCAGAATTTAAGGTGAAAAAACTTTTTTATTCTATTATATATGAAGTTCTAGTAAGTAACAGGGATGTCCTTAATTCAGAAAATCAATGGGTAGTAGAGGATGCTGTTGATTATATACATAATAACTATATGTATAGTATTACTTTAGAGGATCTGTCTAACAGATATAAGTTAAAGGAAGATAAATTTTCATATATTTTTAATAAATATACAGGTATTAGACCGATTAATTATTTGATTGAACACAGAATGAAAATTGCAGAAAAATTATTAGCTACAAACAAATATAGTGTTAATGCTGTTTCTGAGAAAGTTGGATATTCAGATCCATATTATTTTAGCCGATTATTTAAAAAACATAAGAATATTTCTCCAAGTGAATTAAAGAAGAGGTTTAAGAATAATCCATTATAATTTTAATATTTATCTATTTTTTATATTCTGGCCTGCTGATATAATTTACACAGAATGATAATTATTATCAATTGCAGAGGGGAGAAATAAAATGAAAAAGAAATTACTAGCATTAACTTTAGCAACATTAACAGTTTTGGGGGTGACAGGTTGTAGTAACAAGGGAGCAGCTCAAGAAACTCCCAAAGAATCTGAAAATAAAGAGATAAAGTTAACATATAAAGACAAGGAATATACAGTTCCAGGATCTGATGCGAAATTAGTTATAACAGGAAGTTTAGAATCTCTTGAAGATGCACTTTTGCTTGGGGTTAAGCCTATGGGGGCAATGACTGTAGGAGGAAGTTTCCCAGATATGTTTAAAACAATCACTGGAGATTCCAAAGCTATAGGAGAGAAAACTCAACCTAATGTTGAAACTATATTATCATTAAAACCTGATTTAATATTAGGTTCAAGTAAGTTCCCAGAAGAAACATTAGAAAAACTTAATAAAATTGCTCCAACTGTACCAGTATCACATATAGCTACTGATTGGGAAGCAAATCTTATTTTAATGGGACAACTAAGTGGAAAAGAAGATAAAGCGAAGGAAATTATAGCTAACTATAAAAAAGATGCAAGCGAATCAAAGGAAAAGTTGGCTAATAGTTTAAAAGGAAAAAAGGTATTAGCAGCTAGAATAAGAGCGGGCAACATAGCTATTTATCCAGCAAACATATTCTTTAATACAGTACTTTATAGTGATTTAGGATTAGAAGTACCAGAACCAGTTGCAGCAGCAAAAGCTCAAGAAAATATTTCTTTAGAAAAGCTTTCAGAACTTAACCCAGATTATATTTTCCTTCAATTTTCTGAAGATGAAAATGCAGACAAACCTAAAGCTTTAGAAGAATTAGAAAGTAATCCTATTTGGAAAAATCTTAACGCTGTAAAAAATGGTAAGGTATTTGTAAATGTAGTTGATCCTTTAGCACAAGGAGGAACTGCTTGGAGTAAAACTGAGTTCCTAAAGGCAGCAGTTTCAAAGTTATCTAAATAAACAGGAGTGAGAGCACATTATGGCAAAAAATAGGCCGATTCCAATTATAATTTTGTTATTATCACCACTAGTAATAATATTGGCTATAGTATTATCAGTTATTTATGGAGCAAAAGATATTAATATAAATGTAATAAGAGATGCTTTTTTAAACTTTGATGGGGAGAATGTAAATCATCAAATCATAATGTACTCTCGAATACCTAGGGTTATAGGTGCACTACTAATTGGAGCTTTTTTAGCTATATCAGGTGCAATAATGCAGGGGATGACAAGGAATTATCTTGCATCCCCTTCTATTATGGGAGTATCAGATGGGTCAGTTTTTGCAATTACAATATGTATGATATTTTTTCCAGATACATCATCTCTTAATATGATTTTTTACTCTTTTGTAGGATCTGCAATAGGAGCAGGTTTAGTATTTGGACTAGCATCTTTAACACCAAATGGAATGTCTCCTGTTAGGCTAGCTATAATAGGAACAATAACAGGAAGTTTTTTAAGTAGTATTTCTGCTGCTTTATCTACATACTTTCAGGTATCACAAAACATAAGCTTTTGGTATAATGCTAAGCTTCATCAAATAACCCCAGATAAAATAAAAATAATAATTCCCTTTGCTATTATAGGAATAATAACCTCATTAATTATTTCAAAATCAATAACTATTTTATCTTTAGGAGAAGAAATATCTATAAGTCTTGGACAAAATACAAAACTGATCAAAATAGTAGCAATGGGGACAGTAGTTATATTAACTGGAATATCTGTAGCATTAGCTGGTAAGATTGCTTTTGTGGGGCTTATTATTCCTCATATCGTAAGATTTTTTGTTGGCAGTGATTATAGATGGATAGTACCTTGTTCAGGTGTAATGGGAGCTATATTATTAGCTTTTTCAGACATAATAAGTAGATTTGTAAATTATCCTTTTGAAACGCCAATAGGCGTTGTTACATCATTTATAGGAGTGCCTTTCTTTTTATACTTGGCTAGGACAAAAGGAGGCAAAAAATGAACAAGGATTCGTTAAGAAGATATAGTACAGTTTTAATAGTAAGTATTATTTTAATTTTATTAGCAGTATATGTAAGTCTTACTAATGGAACGTATGATCTTTCTGTGAGAGATATATTAGAAACTTTATTTAGGATAAATCCAACTCCAGATAAAGATTTAGTAATATTTGAATTTAGGTTACCAAGAATAATAGTTGCGGCTCTAGTGGGATTTGGGCTAGGTATTGCAGGAACTGTAATTCAAGGAATTACTAAAAATGGACTTGCTGATCCTGGAATATTAGGTATTAACTCAGGAGCCAGTTTAACAATAGTATTATTTATATTCTTATTTAATGGAAAACTTAAGGGAGCGGGATTGATTTCTATATTATCTATGCCCTTATTTGGACTTATAGGTGGATTAGGCTCTGCACTATTAATTTATCTTTTTGCATGGAAAAATGGAAGGTTAGATACTCAAAGATTAATTTTAGTAGGGATAGCAATAAGTTCAGGGTTGGGAGCATTATCGTTGTTTATATCTTTAAAAATGGATGCAGCAGATTTTGAAATGGCCGCAGTGTGGATTAACGGAAGTATATGGGGAGCTAACTGGAAATACATAATATCAATAATTCCTTGGCTTTTAGTTCTTGTACCTATTATTATAAGTAAATCTTTTGTATTAGATCTTTTTCAATTAGAAGAGGACTCTGTTAAAAGTTTAGGAGTTTCAACTGAAAAAGAAAAAGGGGTTCTTCTATTAGCAGCTATAGGTATAGTAAGTGCTTGCGTATCTGTATCTGGAAGCATTGGATTTGTTGGGCTTTTGGCACCTCATATAGCTAAAACCTTAGTTGGAATTCATCATAATAGAGTAATTTTTGTATCGGGATTGGTAGGAATGCTTTTACTTATTGTTTCAGACTTTATAGGTAAAACAATATTTTCTCCAGTTGAATTACCTGTAGGGATTGTCATTTCTATAATCGGGATTCCTTATTTTGTATATCTATTAATAAAGTCAAAAGCTTAATGGAGGGTGTTATATGAGTATATTAAAAGTTAAAGATCTAGAATCCTGCTATGAGAATTTTAGGGTATTTAAAGATATTGATTTAGAAATAGAGGAAGGTAAGATAACTACTATAATAGGTCCTAATGGTTGCGGAAAATCAACGTTACTGAAAACAATGGGACGTATCATAAAACCAAGTTCAGGGAATGTATATTTAAAGAATGAAAATATATCTAAAATGCGCACAAAGCAGATTGCAAAAAGTTTAGCACTTCTTCCACAGAATCCTATAGCACCATCAGAACTAAAAGTTGAGGAATTAGTTTCTTATGGGAGATTTCCTCATTGTAAAAAGATGAGTAAGTTAACGAATAAAGATAGGGAAGTTATTGATTGGGCAATTAATATAACTAAAATTAGTGAGTTTAGGGAACGTGAAATAGGAGCATTATCAGGTGGTCAAAGACAGAAGGTGTGGCTTGCAATGGCTCTAGCTCAAGAAACAGAAATTTTATTGTTAGATGAACCTACAACTTATTTAGACATGTCGCATCAACTTGAAGTACTAAAAATTGTAGAAGAGTTAAATAGAGAAAAGAAATGCACTATAGTTATGGTTTTACATGATATTAACCATGCATCTAGATTTTCTCATAATATTGTTGCTATGAAAAAAGGGGAGATTATTGCTACAGGTGAACCTAAAGAAATAATAACCAAGCATATTCTAAAAAATGTATTTAATATTGATGCTAGGGTTATGATAGATGAGGAAATAAATTCCCCAGTTTGCTTTGGTTATGATAGTATAGACTTAGAAGGAGCATAGATATGAATGGAGAAATAATTGAAGAATTTTTTAAAGAAAGAAAATTATTTATATACCTACCACCATCTTATTCTAATGGAGAGCAGAAGTTTCCAGTAGTTTACATTCAAGATGGAGATTATTTATTCGGCCCTAAAAAAGCAATAGAAGAGCTTGAAGTCATGTTTAAAAATGGAGAACTTAAAGAGATTATACTTGTTGGAGTTACTAGCAATAAAAGAAATGACGAGTATACACCATGGTATGGTAAGCCACTTGCTGAAAAATTTGATGATTTTGGTGGGAAAGGAAAAGAGTATCTAGATTTTCTTGTTAATGAATTGAAGGTTTATATTGATAACAAGTATAGTACTTTAATAGAAAATACAGCAATAGCAGGAGCTTCTTTAGGAGCATTAATTTCTCTATATGGGGCGTATATATATCCAGAGGGTTTTAATAAATTTGGATGTATATCTCCATCTTTATGGTATGAGGGGTTTTTGGAATTTATGAGTAGAGAAAACTTAGAAGTTTCCACTCAAAGAATATATATGGATGTGGGAAGTAAAGAAGGAAGCGGTAAAAAAAGTATACAATTATTTATGCCAGAAAATGTTGAGGAAGGATATAGACTGATATCCTCCAAGGCTTTAAATCCTCAAAATGTAAAGTTTATAAAAGAAGAAGGTGCAAGTCATACTGAAGAAGCTTTTGTTAGGAGATTTCCTAATGCAATAAAATGGCTTTTTTCTTAAATGAAATGCAACTTTAAACTTTCAGATTAATAATAAAAATTAAAACCATGAATTTAGCCTTAAGTTAAATTCATGGTCTTTTGCTATTGGGGAGGTTTATTTTTGAAGTTGAGCATTATATATGATATTGGATAGGGTAGCTATTTTTTCAGTTGCGTTAGTTAATTCATTTGTATAAATTACTAATATGTAGGGTTTATCTGTAAAAATAATTCCAACATCGTTTATATAAGAATCATAGCTGCCAATTTTATGGGCTACTAAGTTGTAGGGTAAATATTTATCAATCCTATCATGAAATTCTGTGGTTTTCATAACTTCAATTAAGTGAGCATAGTATTCATCAAATCTATTTGAATATAAGTTTTTTAGTAATCTAAATTCTGTTTCGGGAGTTATTACGTTGCCTGAGACAGTAGGTTCACTAACTCCAGTAAAGTAGCTTACTGCCTGTCTAACTGAATTGAATCCACCAAGCTTTTCATTAACCATATTTGTAGCGATATTATCTGAATATATTATGGAGTAGTCTAATAACTTTTGAATTGAAATGGGAGAGTTAAGAGTAGTATCTATTTGACTTTGAAGTATGCCAGTTCCTTCCTCATAGTATCCACTAGAATATTTTATACTATCATTTAATGATAAAGATCCTTCTTTAACCATGTTATAAGCAACAATATTCATTCCAACCTTATATGTACTTGCAGCAGTAAAAAGTTCATCTCCATTTATAGATATTTTTTTGTTAGTAGTTAAATCATAGTATATAAGTCCAACATTATTAAGTTCATTTCCTAGATAGTCTTTAATTTTGTTCTCTAAATTTTCTAATGACGAAGTTTCTTCTTGTACACTTACTTTTTTTATGTAAGACATTTCTTCTTGTATATTAATATTGTTCGCATTTTTTCTAGAAGATAGTAAATTTTCTTCATTTTCTTCAGATATTTGTAGGGATTCAATGGCTTGTACATTTTCATCAAAATAACTATAGGAATTAAAAATTCCCAGTGAGATAAAAATGATTGCAGTTAATGAAAACCCAATAAAAGCTCTTCTTTCCATCCATAAAACTCCTTAAAATACTATTTTAAATAGATTATAATAAATAGTATTTTATTTGAGTATAATTATGGGTAAAGTCACATTATTATGTGAGAAATCACATAATTACAAAATTACCTAGGTCTTAAATACTATAAGAGTATTGAATAGAATAGGGAAAAACTCTATTATACTTTAAGAGGAGGGGATAAAATGAAAGATAAAAGTTTAAAAGTACATAGTGATTGGGGTGGGAAAATAGAAGTTATAAGTAGATGTACTATTAATAATAATGAAGATTTAGCCTTAGCGTATACTCCAGGGGTATCCTATCCATGCTTAGAGATAGAAAAAGATGAAAATAACTCTTATAAATATACACGAAGAGGAAATTTAGTGGGAGTAATTACTGATGGAAGTGCTGTATTAGGTTTGGGAGATATAGGCTCTTTGGCAGCTATGCCTGTTATGGAGGGGAAATGTATTTTATTTAAAGAATTTGCTGGTGTAGATGCCTTCCCAATATGTATACAAAATAAAGATGTTGATGTTTTGGTAAATACAATAAAATTAATAGAAGGAAGCTTTGGTGCTATTAACTTGGAAGATATTAGTGCACCAAGATGTTTTGAAATAGAAGAGAGACTAAATGATATATGTGACATTCCAGTTTTTCATGATGATCAGCATGGAACAGCAATTGCAGTTTTAGCTGCACTTCTAAATGCTATGAAAGTTGTCAAAAAAGATTTTAGTATGAAAATTGTTATAAATGGAGCTGGTGCAGCAGGAATAGCCATTGCAAATCTAATATGGGAGTCTGGTTTTCATAACATTGTAATTTGTGATAAATATGGTATAATCACTAGTGATAATGCAACTAATAAGTATCAAAAGAGGTGTGCAATCAAATTTAATGATAATAAAAAAGGTTCTCTAAAAGAAGCTTTAATTAAGGGGGATGTATTTATAGGAGTTAGTGCTGGTAATATATTAACAGAGGAAATGATTTTCTCGATGAGAAATGACCCTATAATATTTGCTTTAGCGAATCCTACTCCAGAAATAATGCCTGAAATAGCTAAAAAGCTTAATGTTAAAGTTATGGCAACGGGTAGAAGTGATTATCCTAACCAGATAAATAACTTACTAGTTTTTCCTGGCATAATTAAAGGAGCCTTAAAAGCACGAATAAATAAGATTAATACAGAAATTCAAATAGCTGTTGCTAAAGGAATTTCTAATTGTATAGATGAGAGCAGTTTAAATAATGAAAATATAATTCCAAGCGTATTTGACAAACAAATTGTAGATTTAGTTTGCGATATAGTTTGTAGTTTTAAAAAGTAAGGAGTTTTTATGGAGAGTTTGGCCAAGTTATTTAATAAATTAACTAATAGTGAACAAAAAGTGTTTACATATATTTATGCAAATCAACAAAGGGTTATGAAAATGAAAATAAGTGATTTGGCTAAGGAAACCTTTACCTCTAAAACAGTAATAATTAATTTAGCTCAAAAGTTAGGATTTGATGGTTTTTCAGATTTAAAATATTTTCTTAAATCCTCAATGAATTTAGAAGAGGATAACAAGGTTTTAGAAGATTTACAATATAACTTAAAGCAGAACATAGAAAAAACTTTTGTAGTCATAGAGCCAGAACTATACAGAAAGATTACGAAAGAAATAATAAATGCAAAGACAATATATGTTTTTGCACGAGGAACAAGTAAATCAGCAGGATATTATTTAAATCATATTCTCCTTACTTTAGGAATTAAATGTATATTTGTTAAGGATTATAATCTTTTGACTTTAGTGGGAAATACTTTAGAGCCAGATGAGCTAGTAATATTAATTTCTTTATCTGGTAATACCCAAAAGATATTAGAAGTTGCTAATATTGCAAAAGTCAAAGGCTGTAGAACAATTGGTATAACCTCATTTGGGACGAATGAGTTATCTAAAATTAGTGATTATACGCTACACTGTGTATCAAGTGATACAGAAACTAAATTTAATGACAGTATATCTAGAATAGGAATGTTTATAGTAATTGAAATGCTGGTAAATTCAATTAAAGAATTCAATAAAAAATAGTACCTTTAATCAAGGGTACTATTTTTTTATGACCTAGTTCATTTCTTGTGACCTAAGATTTTATAAAGGAAAAGAGTATCATCAGGAAACATTGTAATGGATTTTAAAACCGTATACAATGAGGATAAAGAAGAGCGCTCTTTTATTTAAAAGTATTTATTAATATGTTTTAAAATAATTAATGGGGGAAGACGAAATGTTTAAAAATTTTAGCCAAAAGATACAACAATTTGGTAGAACCTTATTATTACCAATTGCAGTTATGGCTCCTGTTGGAATGATATTAGGTATAACAGGAGCACTTGTACAATCATACATGATAGCAAGATTTCCTTTCTTAGGAAACCCTGTAGTTAACACGATTTTAGTAAATTTAAGGACAATAGCAGGAGCTGTTTTTGATAATATACCATTAATGTTTGCAATGGGTGTTGCATATGGAATGTCTAAAAAGGATAAAGGAATATCTGTATTTGCATCAGTTATAGGATATATTATTTTAATAATTTCTATGAATGTGTGGTTAGTAGTAAGCGGAAAGTTAGCGGCGCCAGAAGTTATGAGTCAATTTGGACAAATAAAGGTGTTAGGAATACAAACAATGAATGTAAACGCTTTGGGAGGTATTATAACAGGATTAATTGCAGCTTGGGCAACCGATAGATTCTATAAATTAGAACTACCAATTGCATTTGCATTCTTCTCTGGTAAAAAATCAGTACCTATTATAACTATGGGAATAATGATGATAATTGGTTTAACAATACCATTTATATGGGAAGTATTTGTAGCTATATTAACTAAATTATCTTTAGTTTTCTTGAGCCCAGTAGGACCATTTTTTACAGCAGCAGGTGAAAGGTTGTTTATTCCGTTTGGATTACACCATGTTTGGAATGCATTGTTTAGATTTACAGAAGCTGGAGGATCCTATGTTATAAATGGAGAAACTTATGTTGGAGTAGTACCAACATTAAATGAGATATTATTTAATCAAGGACCTAATAGTGAATATTGGAGTATGATGCCTAAACTTACTAGATTTATGGCTCAACAACAAATGTTATGTACATTATTTGCTTTTCCTGCTATAGGACTTGCAATGTATAACACAGCTTATAAAGAAAATAAAAAATTAGTTAAATCCTTGATGGTTACTTGTATATTAACGGCACTTTTAGGTAATGTAACTGAGCCACTTGAATTTTCATTTGTATTTATTGCACCTCTATTATATGTGATTTATGCATGCATCATAGGAGTAGGAGCAGTAGCACTATCATTTGCAAGCGTAGGAATAGGCTATATAAGAGGAACTATTTTTGATTTCGCAATCTTTGGTTTGCTTTATGAAAATACTAATTGGATAAGCTTTGTAATTATAGGTTTAATATTATCTGTAGTAACCTACTTTGTATTTAAGTGGACAATATTAAAGTTTAATCTTAAAACCCCAGGTAGAGAAGATTCCCCATCTGTAGATAACGTTCTTATAAGAGAAAAAAGATATGATGAAATAGCAAAAATAGTAATACAAGCATTAGGGGGAAAATCCAATATTAAATCTGTAGATAATTGTATAACTCGTTTAAGAATAGATTTGGGAGAAGTTAATCTAGTCGATCATAAGCTCTTAGAGACATCAGGTTGTACAGGAATATTTATACCAGCAGCTAAACATATTCATATAGTTTATGGGCCTTTAGTAGAGTTTGTTAGAAATGCAGTGGACGAAAAGTTAGAAAATATGTAGATAAAATTAATGGAGGACAGATATGAGAAGTAGTAATATAATAACAATAACAGGAGCAGGAAGTGCTAGAACTCCAGCATTAGTAGGAAGTTTAGTTAAATTAAGAGATAGATTTCCACTTAAGAAGATAATTTTCTATGATATAGATAATGAAAGAACATCAAAAATGGAAGATTATATAAGACTAGTACTTAAGAGCTATTCTAGCAACACAGAGGTAGTCTTTACTACAGATTCAGATACAGCTTATGAAAACACTGATTTTGTATTTTGTCAAATGCGTGCAGGAAAAAATGAAATGAGAAGCCTAGATGAAAAAATTCCTTTAAAATATGGTTTGGTGGGACAAGAAACTTGTGGTTCTGGAGGGTTTGCCTATGGTATGAGATCTATTGATGCCATGATAGAAATGGTTAATCAAGTGCGTAAACATTCAAAGGAGACTTGGATACTTAATTATACAAATCCAGCGGCAATAGTTGCCCTTGCTTTGGATAAAGTATTCCCAAACGATAAAAGAATATTGAATCTATGTGATCAACCTTATTCACTTATGAGATCTTATGCCAAGATACTAGGAGTTGAACAGAAAAATTTAAGAGCAACTTATTTTGGACTAAATCATTTTGGGTGGTTTACAGAACTTAAAGATGTAGATGGAAAAGACTATTTTGACTATCTGAGAAGTTATTTAAGAGACTATGATTTTAAACCATATAATGCAGAACAACGTTCTAAGTCTTGGTTAGATACCTATCTTAGGGTAAATAAATATATGAATTTTTTTGATGAGTATATTCCAACTACTTATTTACAATATTACTTTTTCCCAGAAGAAATAGTTAAAGAAAGCGATCCAAATTATACAAGGGCAGATGAAGCAAAAGATTCTAGAGAAAAGGAAGTATGGGAAATATGTTCTAAAGCAATTGGAGCAGAATCAATAGAAGAGGTAGAAATTATAACTAACAGTGTTTTTGGGGACTTAATGGTTGAATTAGCAGAATCAATAGCTTATGATTTGCACAATGAGTTTATACTTATGAGCAGAAACCATGATATTATTACAAATTTCAGTAAAGACGCCATAGTGGAAGTTGCTGGAACTGTTGGAAAAGAGGGAGCGAATCCTTATAAGTATGGAGAAATAAAGCCATTTTATAAGGGCCTAATGGAAGGACAACATGCCTACGAACTTTTGACAGTAGAGTCATGTTTAGAAAAAAATTATACCAAAGCTCTTCAAGCTTTAACTTTAAACAGAACTGTTGTAGATCCTCAAAAAGCAAAATCTGTTTTAGATGATTTAATGGAACACAATAGAGAATATTGGTATTTAGGTTAGATTAAAAAAAGCATTCTAAAAATTAAGTTTTTAGAATGCTTTTTATATATCTATAAGAGCAATAATTTAAATTATATTTAAGTTATTTATTTTTTCAAGAACAATCTCTTCTCCAGATTCAAATTCTATCAGATTATAAATTTTTAGAGCATTTTCATAGTATTTGCTGGCTTCTAAACAATTAGATTTATTATAAAGAAGATCTCCTATACTTATAAGAATATTGGCCTTTAACTTTTGGCTTCCAGTACTTTCTTGAAGATTAAGTGCTTCATTATAATAATTTAAAGCTGTATCTAAATCGTTTGTGCTTTGATATAGTTGTCCTATGTTATAAAGAGTATCTGCTTCAACTTGCTTATAGTCACTATCTCTACAAACATATAGAGCTTCGTTATAATAGTTTAATGCTTCACTTACATTATTTTGATTCTTAAATACAGATGCAATATTATTAAGTTGAACAGCTATACCACGTTTATATTCTGTTTCTTTGTATATTTCAAGTGCATCGTTGTAATATTTTAAAGCATCGCTAAAATTATTATATGAACATAGTATGTTTCCTATATTTCCAAGAGCATTAGCTTGACCTTGTTTATAAGAAATTTGTATATGTATTTTTAAAGATTCATTTGAAAATTTAAGTGCTTTTTCTAAATCTCCTTTTAGCTTATAAGTTGCTCCTAAGTTTAGAAGCTGATTAGCTTCCCCCTGCCTACTACCAATTTCATTATTAAGCTGAACAGCTTGAGTAAAGTAATTGATAGCTTCATCATAGTTTTCTTTTGAGCTATATATATAGCCTATATTAGCTAAAGTGTTAGCTTCTCCTTGACTATTGCCATTTTCACGATTCATTTGAAGGGTATCCATCTGATATTTTAGTTCTTCATTTTGTTTAACATTTAAATAACTTTCATACAAACTAGGGTTAAGTTCTCTAATTCTGTCCATAATCTGATCAACGATTGAGCGAGTTTTGGTATTTGAATTAATTCCAACAAGAAACTCTTTTAGATATTCTGGTTTGTTAAAATTAGAAGATTTTAAGCAATTAAATAATAAATCTACGCGTCCTAAAACAATTTCTCTTTGAGTTTCTTCACTGACAGATCCTAATTGGTTGTAAAGAAACATAGCAAGTTCATAATGATTATTAAATTCCTTCCCAGCTTCACTTACTCTTGTTCTTACTGCTTTTTGAAGACGTTCAAGAGCAATTTCACCAGCTAGAACAAGGCCATTAAGTTCATCTAGAATTTGATATTCTTCATAAGATAATTTCCCGCTAAAAGGCTTATAGATTAAATCATGTTCAACTTCAGCCCAAGCAAGCATAAGTGCAGAAGCGATTTGAATTTCTATAAGAGCATTGGAATACTTTTTTAAATCACCAGTTAAATCTTTGCTTTTTAAATAAACTCTGTAGTGAGTAGCCCAATAACCAGAGAAACGCTTTTTATAGTCACGTTTTTGAGGATCTGGATTTTCAATATCTTCAGGAAAAGATTTGAATTCCTTAATTTCAAAGTTTGATTCTATAAATTGTTGAACTTTATTTAAGTCTCCAGGGAAGTAAAGCGCAATACGAACCCCAGAAAAATCTACAATATCTTCATTAATATCTTCGAAGGAAGAATAGTTTTTATGAAAGTTTCTCTTTTCTAGTTTATCTCTAAGTCTTTCTATTTTTTTTGCACGATTAGTAACAATAGCCCTGATACCCATCTGCTCCATATTAGTTTCACATATTTGAGAGCAAAGTCTAGATGCTTCTCTATAAAAATCAAACTCTTCTGTGTAATGCTTCATAAAATTCTCAACTATGTTCATAATATTGCCCCCTATTTTAGCCTTTGATTAGCCCTGCATAATTTACCTTTAATATATCATATGAAATATAATACATGCAATGTAAGGTTTATATAAATCCTTTTATTTAGACAAGGTTACTGTTAAAATTATAGTAATATTACTATTGGAGGTATTTGCATTTGGGTAAGTATGGTCAAACAGCTATTAAGGCCGTAAATTTAATACAAAAAAATCCTGAAATTTCTCCTGATGATGCTTGGGAAAAAGCAGTTGTTGAAATCTTTGGCAATAAAACAGTAAATCAAACTAAAAAATGTCCAAAAGGAATTTTTTTAGGGTTATGTGAAGAAGGTTTAATTAAAGGAATAAAAAAGGGTAAATATACAAAGTCCAAAATGAATAAGCAGTATGCTATTAAAGGACTAAAATTAATTAATGAGGATCCAGTTCTTTGTGAAAATGAAAGTTTATTATGGATAAAGGTTATGGGGGGATATGGAAAAAAGTATAACTTCCAAATGGATGTAATTATTTCTTTAAGGGAAGAAAAGCTAATATAATAAAGAGCTCTTGATTCTATCTAAAGAATAAGTATATAATTATTGTAAACAAACTAAGTTTACAATAATTTATGATAAGAGGTAATAAATTTGAAGCTATCTAGAAAAGGTGAATATGCGTGTTTGGCATTAATTCACTTAGGAAGAAACTACAATATTAAACTTGTAAATGCATCTGAAATATCAGAAGAAAATGATATACCTAAAAGATATTTGGAACAGATATTGTCTTTACTTAAAGGTACTGGGTACGTAAGAGCAGTTAGAGGAATAAGTGGAGGATATAAACTTTCAAAAGCACCAGAAGAAATAACATTAGCTGAAATTATAAGACTTATGGATGGGGCCTTAGCTCCAGTAGAATCAGTAAGTGAATATTTTTATGAAAATTCACCAATTGAGCAAAATCAAAATCTAATTAAGGTTTTTAGAGATATTAGAGATTACATATCTGAAAAGTTAGAAAATACAACAATTAAAGATTTAATTTAACAAATGAGTATCCGTAAAGGGTACTCATTTTATTTTTTAAAAGTTTTAGGAATTACTTGACAACTTGACCATTTTGATGAATAATATTATTCATATATTAAAAGTAGGAATAATATGAATTGATAATATGAGGAGTAATATTATGGTTAAAAAAGTATATTTAATTAGTTATTCTATGTATTGCTGTTGATAGTAAAAATCAAATAAATTTTACAATCTAGGTACAAGTAAAGTGTACTATTAATTTTACCTAATACTCTATTAATTATATAGGGATTATAGAAAAAGGGTGAAATAGATACGTTGCTTTTTTATTTATAGCAATTCATAGAAAATCAATAGGGAAAATATAAAATAATAAAAAGGGGCGATTAATGATGTTAAGAAAAAAAATAGGTGTTGTATTTTTAGCTGGAATTTTGACTTTGGGGGTTTTATCAGGTTGCAGTAGTAAAAATAATTCAGCTGGAGAGAGTTCAAATGGAAGAGTAGAATTATTAAATGTGTCCTATGATCCAACAAGAGAATTGTATACACAATTTAATGAAGCTTTTGCGAAGTATTGGAAAGAAAAGAAAGGGCAAGAAGTAACTATAAAGCAATCACATGGAGGATCTGGAGCTCAGGCTAAATCTGTATTAGACGGATTAGATGCTGATGTAGTAACTTTAGCACTAGCAGCAGATATTGACTCTATTAATGGAAAAGGAGAACAAATAGATCCAAAGTGGCAAACAAAATTGCCAAATAATTCTACTCCATATACATCAACAATAGTTTTTTTAGTTAGAAAAGGAAATCCTAAAAATATTAAGGATTGGGATGATTTAATTAAACCTGGTGTAGAAGTAATAACTCCAAATCCTAAAACTTCAGGTGGAGCTCGTTGGAATTACCTTGCAGCTTGGGGATATGCTTTAGAGAAAAATGGCGGAAGTCAAGAGAAAGCTAAAGATTTTGT
Organism: Clostridium sp. UBA1652; assembly: GCF_002320975.1. Lineage (NCBI taxonomy): Bacteria > Bacillati > Bacillota > Clostridia > Eubacteriales > Clostridiaceae > Clostridium > Clostridium sp. UBA1652. The sequence continues at coordinate 40,151 of NZ_DCLI01000020.1, read as the reverse complement.
AAAACAGTTATTTGCAAATGTTCCTGTTTTAGACTCAGGGGCTAGAGGAGCAACAACTACATTTGTTGAACGTGGAATAGGTGATGTATTAGTAGCCTGGGAGAATGAAGCTTTTTTATCTGTTGAAGAACTTGGTGAAGGAAAATTCGATATAGTAGTTCCTTCAGTAAGTATATTAGCTGAACCACCAGTTGCTGTAGTTGATAAAAATGTTGATAAAAAAGGAACTAGAGAAGTTGCTGAAGCTTATTTAGAATATCTATATTCTGATGAAGGACAAGAAATTGCAGCAAAAAACTTCTATCGTCCAAGAAATGAAGCTGTAGCAAAAAAATATGCTCAGAAGTTTCCAACTATAAATTTATTTACTATAGACGATGTTTTTGGTGGATGGAATAAGGCACAAAAAGAGCATTTTGATGATGGTGGAACTTTTGATCAAATATATACTAAAAAATAGAGGTTAGATAAATAAGAAGTAGTGAAAATCACTACTTCTTGAATTAATAATAGCAAAGAGGTGCTTTTTATGAGTCTAAAAGCAAAATCAATAAAATTGAAGCAACAAAGTATTTTACCAGGATTTAATTTAACATTAGGATTTACAGTTTTGTATATAAGTTTGTTGGTTTTAATTCCAGTCTCAATGATTTTTTTTGATTCTTCATCTTTAGGATTAAAAGGTTTCATAGAATCTGCCACTTCCGAAAGAGTATTGGCTGCGTATAAACTTTCTTTTGGAACATCCTTAGCAGCTGGGATTATTAATACAATTTTTGGTGTCATAATAGCCTGGGTTCTTGTAAGATATGATTTTCCAGGTAGAAAGCTTATAGATGGGATTGTAGATCTTCCATTTGCACTTCCAACTGCAGTTGCAGGTATTGCATTAACTACTTTATATGCTGAAAATGGATGGATAGGAAAATTCTTAACTCCATTAGGAATAAAAGTTTCATTTACACCTTTAGGAATAATAGTTGCATTAACCTTCATAGGGTTACCTTTTGTTGTTCGTACTGTACAACCTGTATTAATAAATCTGGAAAGAGAAGTTGAAGAAGCTGCTGCTAGTTTAGGTGCAAATAGATTAATAACATTTATAAAGATAATACTTCCAGAGATAACACCAGCCTTAATTACAGGATTTTCTCTAGCATTCTCAAGAGCCTTAGGAGAGTATGGATCAGTAGTATTTATATCAGGGAATATGCCTATGAGAACTGAAATAGCTCCTCTACTTATAAGGACTAAGCTAGAGCAATATGATTATGCTGGAGGAAGTGCAATTGCGGCAGTTCTTCTGATAACTTCTTTTTTTATTCTACTATTAATTAATATATTTCAATGGTGGAATTCAAAGAGATATTCAAGAGTATAGGAGGTTAACATGGCAGGGAATGTATCATTAAGAATTAATAATAAATCCAAGCAAAAAAACAACTCATCTACAGATGAAAGTAAATTAACAAAAATAATTCTTATTTCAATAGCACTTATATATTTAACGCTACTACTCATAATACCTTTAATTGCTGTATTTGCAAAAGCCTTCGAGAAAGGTTTCGATTTATATATCAAAGCTATAACAGATCCAGTGGCATTAGATGCATTAAGACTAACTTTATTAACTGTGTTAGTTGCTGTACCAATAAACACAATATTTGGCTTAGCAGCATCTTGGGCATTAGGTAAATTTGAATTTAAGGGAAAAAGTATTTTGCTTACTCTTTTAGATATTCCTTTTGCTATTTCTCCAGTTATAGCTGGATTAATATTTGTATTACTTTTTAGTACTAACCATGGTCTTTTTGCAGATTTTCTAAATGCCAATAATATAAAGATTATATTTGCACCACCAGGAATAATTATAGCAACTACATTTGTAACCATGCCGTTTGTTGCTAGGGAGTTAATACCTCTTATGCAATCTTTAGGAACGGCAGAAGAAGAAGCTGCTTTAACTTTAGGAGCAAATGGGTGGCAAACATTTTTTAAAGTGACATTACCCAATATAAAATGGGCATTATTTTATGGAGTAATTTTAACAACAGCACGAGCAGCAGGAGAATTTGGAGCAGTTTCTGTTGTTTCAGGACATATACGTGGTCTTACAAACACACTCCCTCTGCATGTAGAGATTTTATATAATGAATATCAATATTCAGCATCCTTTGCTGTAGCATCTCTACTTACAATAATTGCTTTGATTAATTTAATAATAAAGAATATATCAGAGTGGAAGGTTAGTCAGTTAAACATTAATGAAGAAGGGGTTGTAAAAAGTGAGCATTGATGTAAAAGGTATATCAAAAGAATTTGGTTCTTATAAGGCACTTAATAATATAGATTTAAAGATTAATACAGGAGAACTTATAGCACTTCTTGGACCATCAGGCTCAGGAAAAACTACACTTTTAAGGATTATAGCTGGTTTAGAAACGGCAGATATTGGACAAATATATTTTGATGGAGAAGATAATACAAATAAAGACACCCAAGATAGGAATATAGGTTTTGTATTTCAACATTATGCGTTATTTAGAAATATGACGGTATTTGAAAATATAGCGTTTGGCCTTAGAATTAAGCCAAGAAAAGAAAGATTAAGTAAAAAAGAAATTAATGACAAAGTACTTGAGTTACTATCTTTGGTTAAGATGGAAGGTATGGCAAATAGATACCCAAGTCAATTATCTGGGGGGCAAAGGCAAAGAATTGCCTTAGCAAGAGCATTAGCTGTTGAGCCTAAGGTATTATTATTAGATGAACCGTTTGGAGCGCTAGATGCTAAAGTCAGAAAAGATTTAAGACGATGGCTTAGAAGACTTCATGATGAATATCATATAACTAGTGTGTTTGTAACTCATGATCAAGAAGAAGCTTTAGATGTAGCTGATAGGATTGTGGTTCTAAATGAAGGAAAAATTGAACAGATAGGAACTCCAGAAGAAGTATACGATAATCCAGTTAATCCATTTGTGTACAACTTCTTAGGAAACGTTAATCTGTTTCATGGCAGGGTAAACAATGGTAAGGTTAAAATAGGAGATATAGAATTGGAAACTCCAGAATATGAGGATAAAAAAGATGGAAAGGCATTAAGTTACGCTAGACCTCACAATATAGAAATAATAAAAGATGGTGGGCGAGAAGGGTTTATAAAGGCAAAAGTATTGTTTGTAAGAGCCGTTGGACCTATAGTAAATGTAGAGTTAAAGAGTGAAGAAAGTGAGGAATACTTAGAGGCTGAATTAAGTAAGGAAGTATATACACAACTGAAGATACAGATTGGCGAAGAGGTATATATAAGACCTAAAGAAATCAAAGTATTTATTCAAGAGGATTATGTTATATAATGTATCAAAAGAGTATTGCTGAAAAGTGATACTTTTTTGATTTTATAGAAAACCTATGAGAATAGTTGAATTGTAATTAAAAAGCAGTTAAAATTAAAGAGAAAATATAAAGATATAAGGGGTGATAGAAATATGAAGGTTGTTAAAAAACTAAATGTTTCTAGCCAAGGCTCTGAGCAAAGTCCTACAGAGATATAAAGAACATACTCTATGTTCAGGGCCTTTCTAGAATTTACAGGCTGTAATATTTTTGTGTGAACTTTGCTCTATTATTTACAACTAAAAATGTAGATAGGAGCAAAAGGTTATGAAATATGAAAAAGCACAAAATATATTACCAGAAGAATTAGTTGGAATCATTCAACAATATATTGATGGTAGTTATTTATATATACCTAGAAAAGTTGAAAATAAAAAAGCTTGGGGAGAAAATAGTGGAGTTAAAAGAGATTTAAGAGACAGAAATAAAGAAATATTTAGTTTCTATAATAGAGGCATGTCCGTAAGATCTTTAACAGAAAAGTATTATCTATCTGAGCAGACTATAAGAAGAATAATAAGAGAAGAAAAAAGTACTATATAACTTAAGTATAAGGAGTGATATATATGGCAGTAAAAATGCTTCATACATGTATAAGAGTAATGGACTTAGAAAAGTCATTAGATTTTTATAAAAATGCTTTTGGTCTAGTTGAGACTAAAAGAAAGGATCATCCAGATCACAAATTTACAATAGTATATTTAGGAAATGGTGAAGAGGATTATGAAATAGAGTTAACTTATAATTACAATCCAGAAAAACCATATGTAATAGGTAATGGATTTAGTCATATTGCACTTGGAATGAAAGACATAGAAGGTGAAAGAGAAAGACATATAGCTTTAGGGTATGAGGTTACTCCATTAAAGGGGCTTCCAGGAAATCCTCCTAACTACTATTTTGTAACTGATCCAGATGGATATAAGATAGAAGTTATAAGACAAAAATAGCGACTATTAAATGAGGTGTAATGGATGAAGAAGTTGACCTTATTTGGAGATATGGATATAAATTGTTATATAATTGAGTATGATAACAAATGTTATATAGTTGATCCAGGATATGAAAAAGATAAAATAAGAAAATATATACAAGAACACAATTTAAATGTATTAGGAATACTACTAACGCATGGACATATAGACCATATAAGTGCAATGGATTGTTTTGATGTACCAGTGTATGTACATCAAAATGAATATGATAATTTAGTGCAAAACTATAATAACGTATTTAATCGCTATGGAAGAGATATGGAATATTTTTTAGAAGATATTAATCTTATTAAAATCGATGAATCTAATAAGTTTTCTATTGGTGACAAAGAAATAACGGTTATTTATACACCAGGACACACTATTGGTGGAGTTTGTTATAAGTTTGAAGAAGATTTATTTACAGGAGATACTCTCTTTAAGGGCGTAGTGGGGAAATGGGTATTTCCAACAGGAGATTTAGAGGACATGAAGAAATCTGTTGTAAATTTGATAGAAACTCAAATAGAGGATGTGAGAGTTCATCCAGGACATGGAGAAAGTAGTACTATTGGAGAAGAAAAACACAGTAACAAATTTTATTTGGAATGGAAGTAGAGGTAAGGATGTCTATTATTTTATTATAGTAGGCATCTTTATTTTAATTATTAATATTTATTAAATAGAATAATTAAATAAAACATCTTAATTTTATAGAAAAATAATGGTAAAATGAGATATGAAATTTAATAGGTCATTTTATAGAAAAAATTTTGGGGAGATTGATTACTATGAATGAAAAAATACTTATCGTAGATGATACTCTGCTTAATGTAAGAATTTTAACGGATATATTAGAAGCTGAAAATTACAAAGTGTTTTCTGTGGATAATGGATTCCCGGTATTAAATATGGCTAGAAGTATAAGGCCAGATGTTATTTTACTTGATATAATGATGCCAGGAATGGATGGATTTGAAGTTTGCAATATATTAAAGAGTAATCATGATGTAAAAGATATCCCTGTGATTATGGTGACAGCAAGAACTCAGGGAAATGACTTGAAAAAGGCATTAGAGATGGGAGCCTTCGACTATATTAAAAAGCCTATTGATGAGGTTGAGGTAATAGCTAGAATTCAATCTGCACTAAGGCTTAAAGATGTTCAAGACAAACTTAAAGAACTTGCTATGAAAGATAGTTTAACAGGTCTATATAATCATGCTGTACTCATAGAATTACTTGAAAAGGAATTATCTAAACAGAAGAGAAATAAGGGTCATATATCCTTCATAATGTTAGATATAGATTATTTTAAAAGGATAAATGATACATATGGACATATGTCTGGGGATATGATATTGAAGGAACTTTCAAATATCTTGATGAGTTCTTTACGTAAAGGAGATATTGTAGGAAGATATGGTGGAGAAGAATTTGGTATAGTTTTAGTTGGAACTAATAAACATGATGCTTTTCATCTATGTGAGAGAATAAGAAAAAAAATAGAAGATTATAATTTCTTTTTTGACAATAGAGTAATAAAAATTACAGTAAGTATGGGAATTTTCTCTAACGATTATAATAGTAGTATTACTGGAAATGAAATAATACAAAAAGCAGATGAACAGCTTTATAAGGTGAAAACTGGTGGTAGAAACCAAGTTGGCTATGTTGAATAAATTATATTGCAATTACTTGTTTAGATTAAAAACATCACGTATAATATAAAAAACAGCTAATTAAGTATATAGAAAAGGGATGAAGATAATGAATAGAGAATGTGAAGAAAATATAGTTCAACTAGTTTCAGAAATAGCAAATAATTATAAACAAAACTCTGTTTTTTCAGTATATGAATCTTCTAATTTGCCAGACAAGTATGAGGTTATAGAAATATTGCAAGAGTTGAGACAACTTATTTTTCCAGGGTATTTTCAAACCAAGAAGTTATCAAATAGCGTAATGGAATATTATATAGGCGATCTTTTAATGAGTATACAAGAAAAACTTCATAGACAAATAAAATTAGCGCTTAAATATAAACATCAAATAAGTGATATTAAAATAATAGAAGAAAAAACCTGCAAAACATGCAGAACCTTCTTAAAAACATTACCTAAAATACAAGAATATGTTTCTACAGATGTACAAGCAGCCTACGACGGAGATCCAGCTGCTGGCGATGTAGAGCAAGTAATTTTCTCGTATCCAGGAGTATTTGCAGTAAGCATTTATAGAATAGCACATGAATTAGATATTTTAAATGTACCATATATACCAAGAATTATGACTGAGTATGCTCATAGTTTAACTGGAATTGATATAAATGCTGGAGCGGAGATTGGAAAATACTTTTTTATAGATCATGGTACAGGAGTTGTTATAGGACAAACTTGTGTTATAGGTGAATATGTAAAGATTTATCAAGGAGTAACCTTAGGGGCATTATCAACAAGAGGAGGGCAAGGGCTTAAAGGAGTAAGAAGACATCCAACAATTGAAGATAATGTAACTATTTATTCTGGTGCATCTATATTAGGTGGGGATACTGTAATAGGGAAAAACTCAGTTATAGGAGGTAATGCATTTATTACTCAGTCAGTTCCAGCTGACACTAGAGTAAGTGTTAAAAATCCTGAACTTAGTTTTAAAAATAGTAAACCAGAAGAATTAAAACAAGAATTTATTTTTGATTGGGTTATATAAGTTCTAGGGCTGTTATTAATTAAAAATTAGTGACAGCCCTAGAAATTTTAGCTATTTTGTTATATCTTCTTTTATTCTTTGCTCAGCATAACGTTCTATTTTAGGGTTATTTAAACCTAAATTTACAGGTCCTAAAGCTAACATGGCATCTATCATATTAGATACTTGATCATGTTGTTCATGTATACCAAGTTCTCTATTTAGTTCTTTTTCTTTATTTCTCATATTAACACCTCCATAACTAGACTTCCCGTAAAAGTGAGATTTTAAACTTTAAAGCATCAAAAATGTTTGACAGAAAATATCAAAATTATTATAATCAAATTATAAAATAAAACCTATGATTAAGATAAGTAGACCTAGTACAAGACTTAAAGAGAGTTGTAGGCGGTGAGATTACAACAGTACAAGCTAAGTTGAATGGACTTATAAGGGCGGGAGGAAAAGCAGAATTGCTTAGTAATACCCGACGAGATTTCCACTCGTTATAAAGGAAGATGTATGAATGTACATTAGTGAGTGGGTTATTTTGACCAATTTAGGTGGTACCGCAGAAGTTATAGACTTTTGTCCTAGTTATTTAGGATGGAGGTCTTTTTTATTTTCTAAAATACATTTATATAGGGGAATAAGTTTTAAATATTTTATAAAATAAAATATTAATATAAATCAAAGGGGGCTATTAAAATGAAAAAAATACCACATAGAATTTATTTAACTGAAGATCAAATGCCTAAACAATGGTATAACTTAAGAGCAGATATGAAGGAAATTCCAGATCCGATGTTGAATCCACAAACCTTCAAACCGGCTACAGCAGAGGAACTATATCCAGTATTTTGTGAAGAGTTAGCTAAACAAGAAATGGATGACTCAACTAGGTATATAGATATTCCAGAAGAGATACAGGAATTTTATAAGATGTTTAGACCATCTCCTTTAATAAGAGCTTATAACCTTGAAAAAGCTTTGGGAACTCCTGCAAAAATCTATTATAAATTTGAGGGAAACAATACATCTGGAAGTCACAAATTAAATTCAGCTGTTGCTCAAGCTTATTATGCTAAAGAGCAGGGGCTAAAGAGTTTAACTACTGAAACTGGAGCTGGTCAATGGGGAACTGCACTAGCTGAAGCATGTAGTTATTATAATATTCCACTTACAGTTTATATGGTTAAATGCTCATATGAACAAAAACCATTTCGTAAAGCAATCATAGAAACTTTTGATGGAAACATAATCCCAAGTCCAAGTACTACTACTAATGCTGGTAGAGCTATCTTAGAGAAAGATCCAGATACTACTGGAAGTCTTGGATGCGCTATTTCAGAGGCAGTAGAAAAAGCAGTTACTACAGAAGGGTGTAAATATGTACTTGGTTCCGTACTAAATCAGGTACTTCTGCATCAATCAATTATAGGCTTAGAATCTAAAATTGCCATGGAAAGTATTGATGAATATCCAGATATAGTAATAGGTTGTGCAGGAGGCGGATCAAATCTTGGAGGGCTAATTGCTCCTTTTATGCAAGATAAATTAACAGGAAAAGCTAATCCAAGGATAATAGCTGTAGAACCAGCTTCATGTCCATCATTAACAAGAGGTCGTTATGCTTATGACTTCTGTGATGTTGGAAAGATTACTCCATTAGCAAGGATGTACACTCTTGGTTCAAATTTTGTACCATCAGCAAACCATGCTGGAGGGCTTAGATATCATGGTATGTCTCCTATAATATCAAAACTTTATCATGATGGATATATGGAAGCTATATCGGTAGAACAAACTAAGGTTTTTGAAGCAGCAACTTTATTTGCAAAACATGAAACCATACTTCCAGCACCAGAATCAGCACATGCTATATATGGAGCTATTGAAGAGGCTCTTAAATGTAAGGAATCTGGAGAAGAAAAAACAATTTTATTTGGATTAACAGGAACGGGTTATTTTGATATGATGGCATATGAATCCTATTTGAAGGGAACAATGACAGATTATATTCCAACAGATGAAGATTTAGAAAAAGGATTTTCTGAACTACCTAAAGTTCCTGGAATACAAGAATAAATAATAAAAATAAGCTATGGATTTTTAGAAATCTGTGGCTTATTTTTATTATTTATATCCCTACAATATTTCTATTTTTGCAAGATATAAATATACCGTATTATAAGCATATCTAACATACTATAGATAAATAAAATGAAACTATATGGTTAAATCTTCAAATATCTAATGGATATTCCTAAAAGATACCACAGCCAATAATTGTAAATTAAGCCTTTGAGGAGTAATATCATAATATTATTTTAATACTATAATTATTGATGGGGTAAAATTGAAATGGAAGAGAAAGTACAGATTGCCAAAGAGAACATGGATGAAAAGATATTTAAATTGACGACAAAAGATGTTTACAAAAAACTTAACACTAGAGAAGAAGGGTTAACAATACAAGAAGTACAAGCAAATCGAGAGAAGTATGGAAAAAATGCTATTACTGAAAAGAAGGGTAAACCTGCCATACTAGTTTTAATGTCCAATTTTGTTAGTTTAATGGCTCTTCTATTATGGGCTGGAGGTATTATTGCCATAATTGCAGATATGGTTGAACTTGGGGTTGCTATATTTTTGGTTAATATTATAAATGGAGTTTTTAGCTTTTGGCAGGAGCATAGAGCAGGCAAAGCTACTGAAGCTTTAAAAAAGATGCTTCCTTCTTACGCTAGGGTTATTAGGGATAATAAAGAGCAGCAGATATTAGCAGAGGATTTAGTTCCTGGAGATATTATGTTAGTAGAAGAAGGGGATAAAATATCAGCCGATGCTCGTGTAATTGAAAGTAGCGATCTTCAAGTAAACCAATCAACTTTAACAGGAGAATCTAATCCAGTAAGAAAAACACATGATCCAATAATGAGAGATGGACTATCGAAGTCAGAAACACCAAATCTTATTTTTACAGGTTCTAGTGTAGCAAGTGGAACAGCAAAAGCTGTAGTTGTTTCAATTGGTATGGAAACTGAATTTGGGAAAATTGCTAATCTAACTCAAACTATGAAAGAAGAACTGAGTCCACTGCAAAAAGAGTTGAATTTATTGACTAAACAAATCTCGATGATTGCGTTAAGCATGGGGGTAGTATTTTTTATAACGGCTATATTTTTTGTAAAAGAACCTATAGCAGAAGCATTTATATTCTCGTTAGGAATGGTGGTAGCATTTATTCCAGAAGGATTACTTCCTACGGTTACTTTGTCTTTAGCAATGGCGGTACAGAGGATGGCAAAAGAAAATGCTTTAGTAAAGAGATTGTCGGCAGTTGAAACTTTAGGATGCACTACTGTTATTTGTTCTGATAAAACTGGAACTTTGACTCAAAATGAAATGACAGTTAATAATCTATGGCTCCCAGGAAAAGAATTGAAGGTTACAGGATTAGGTTATGCTCCGTTAGGTAAGATTCTTTATGAAAATAAAGAACTTTATGCTGAGAATGACGAAGATTTAAAAATACTTTTAACTGCAGCTTCACTATGCAGTAATGCACGTATAGTACCTCCAAATGATGAATCAGATAGATATACTGTGCTAGGAGATCCAACAGAAGCATGTTTAGGAGTAGTTGCACAAAAGGCTGGAATAGATACAATTAACCAGATTAATTTTATGCCAAGAATAAGAGAGTTGCCTTTTGATTCAAGAAGAAAAAGGATGAGCACTATTCATAATTTGAATACTCCGATAGGAGACTGTGAAAAAATAGCATATATCAAAGGAGCTCCAAAAGAAGTGTTGGAACTTTGTACAAGCATAAATAAAAATGGTGATAAACAAGAGTTAAGTGATTCGCAACGTAATGAAATTATGGAAGCAAATGATAAATATGCACGTAATGGATTGAGAGTTTTAGCAGTTGCATATAGACATTTAACTAAAGAATGTAATCTCCCAAAATCTTTAAGTTCTTATACACCAGAACTTATTGAACAAGACATGACGTTTGTTGGACTAGTTGTTATGGCAGATCCTCCAAGACCAGAGGTTAAAGATGCTGTAGAGTTATGTCATAGGGCTAAAATAAGAATTATTATGATAACAGGGGACTATGGATTGACAGCAGAGAGCATAGCAAAGAGGATTGGTATTGTAGAGAGTAACCATCCTAGGATTGTATCTGGAGTTGATCTTGAAAAGATGAGTGACGATGATCTTAAAAAAGTTTTAAAAGATGAAGTTATTTTTGCTAGGGTAGCACCAGAACAAAAATATAGAATAGTATGTAATTTACAAGAACTAGGTCATATAGTAGCTGTGACAGGAGATGGAGTTAATGACTCGCCAGCTCTAAAAAAAGCTGATATTGGTGTAGCTATGGGGATATCTGGTACAGATGTTGCAAAAGAAGCGGCAGATATGATATTAACCGATGATAATTTTGCATCTATTGTAAAAGCTATAGAAGAAGGTAGAGCAGTTTATAGTAATATAAGAAAGTTTCTACTCTATATTCTTAACAGCAATACACCTGAGGCAGTACCATCAGGAGCATTTTTGCTATCTAAGGGAAACATTCCGCTTCCTCTTACTGTAATGCAGATACTAGCTATTGATTTAGGAACAGATATGTTGCCTGCTCTTGGACTAGGTGCAGAACTACCTGAGAAAGGCGTAATGGAAAAACCTCCACGTTCAAGAACAGAGATATTAATGAACAAGAAAACAGTCATTAAAGCATTTTTATGGTATGGATTATTAGAATCAGTTGTAGCTATGGGTGCATATTTCTTTGTAAATATACTAAATGGATGGCCAAATGTTCCATTAGCTAGTTCGGGTGTAGTTTATAAACAAGCTACTACGATGACTTTAGCATCTATAGTATTTTGTCAAATTGGTGCAGTATTGAATTGTAGAACGGAAAATGAATCGGTATTTAAGATCGGAATATTTGCTAATAAAAAAATAGTAACTGGTATTATTTTTGAAGTCTTATTGATTTCAGCAATAATTTATATACCATTCTTGCAGAATATATTTAATACAGTAGCGATAGGCTTCAAAGAGTGGATATATTTGATTGTATTACCTTTCCCTATATTACTACTAGAAGAAGGTAGAAAGGCAATTTCAAGAAAACTTAGTAGAGTTAAAAAAGTTAATGATAAGAGGTTAGTGATATGAAAGATATTATAATAGGTTGTGGGGTTATGGGCTCAGGATTAGCTCAAAACCTAATAAAAAAGGGTCATAGTGTAACAATCATTGACAATAACCCAGATTCATTTAAACTACTTGGTGAAAACTTTAAAGGAAAAATGATTGTGGGAATAGGATTTGACAAAGATGTATTAACTGAAGCAGGTATTTCATTTGTAGATGCAGTCATTGCCTGTAGCAATAGTGATGAGGCTAATGCACTTATAGGAAGAATATCTAAAAATATTTATAAAGTACCTCGTGTTATAGCAAGGTTGCATGATCCTAGAAAGGCAGAAATATATCGTACTCTTGGTATTCAAACTATATCATCTGCAGCATGGGGAATACAAAGAGCAACTGATTTATTAAGTTACAATCAATTAGATAGCGTATTAACAATAGGTAATTCAAGTGTTGAATTAGTAAGAATTGAGACTCCAGCACTTTTGGTTGGTAGAACTGTTAGCGAGGTAACTTCAATAGGAGAGTTCCAAGTTGTTGCTATAAGTCGTGCAAATAAAACTTTTTTGCCAACTTGGGGAACAGTATTTGAGAAACATGATGTAATATTTATATCGGTTGTAGCAAGTTCTGCAAGCAGGTTAAAAACATTGCTTGGTCTAGATCAAAAATGGAGGAAAAATATATGAAAGTTGTTATTATAGGTGGAGGTCAAGTAGGTGAGCATATTGCAAGTTTACTTTTAAATAATGACTACTCTGTAAAAGTAATAGATAATAGAGAACACATAGTAGATAAGCTAAAAAAGGAACTTCCTTCAGAGACAGTAATATTAGGAAATGGTACAGATCCTAATATATTGGAAGCTGCAGGTATAAACTCAGCGGATGTTGTGGTTTCAGTAACTGGAGCTGATGAGGTGAATTTAGTAGCTTCAACTATAGCTAAGTTTGAGTTTGGGGTTTCACGGGTTGTTGCTCGTGTAAATAATCCTAAAAATTCTTGGTTATATAATATAGGCATGGGGGTAGATGTTGCTGTTAATCAGGCCGATTTAATGGCTCATATTGTTATAGAGGAAATGGACTTAAAAAATATGTTTACACTTATGAAACTATCTTTAGGTGGATACTCCATAGTTCAAATAAAAGTTGATGAAGCTTCTAAAGCTGTTCAAAAGGAAGTAAAGGCACTAAATATACCTTCTAACTCAAAACTTATTACAATCTATAGAGGAGAGGAAGTTATACTTCCAGGTGGAGATACTGTTATAAATGCAGGAGACTCCATACTAGCTTTAGCTAATTCAGAAACTCAAGCAGAGGTAAATAAAATTTTTTCACCTAGGTAAATGATAAAACTATATATAATAATTTAGAGGAATTGCTATTTCATTAATTGATTATAGCAATTCCTTAATACTATAAATGCTTAATGTTATTGTTGAAATTATTTCAAATAAACATTATAATATTGGGAGTTTGAAAAATATAAAAATTAGATAAATACTACTATAAAGAATAAAAAATATCCTCATACGAGTTTATTTATATTATAATAATATGTGAGAATGTTTGTTAACTGAAAAAAAGGAGGAACAATTAGTGTATTGTGTTAGAGAAATAACTGAAGATATTTATTGGGTTGGAGGAAATGATCGTAGACTTGCTTTATTTGAAAATATTCATCCAATTCCAAGAGGGGTTTCCTACAATTCTTACTTACTTTTAGATGAAAAGACTGTACTTTTTGACACTGTTGATTGGTCGATTTGCAGACAATTCCTTGATAACATTGAAGGTGTTTTAGGAGATAGAACTTTAGATTACTTAGTAATAAATCATGTGGAACCAGATCATGCAGCTTCCATTGAAGAAATACTTCTTCGTCATCCTGAAGTTAAGATTATATGTACGGGAAAAGCTGTTACATTTATGCGTCAATTTGGATTCCATGTGGATGGTAAGGTGATAGAAGTTAAAGATAAAGACACAATGTCTTTTGGAAAACATACTTTAATGTTCATAACTGCACCAATGGTACATTGGCCAGAAGTTATGGTTACATATGATACAAGCAATGGAGTATTATTTTCAGCTGATGCCTTTGGAACATTTGGGGCTTTAGATGGAAAAATGTTTAATGATGAAGTTAATTTTGATAGAGATTGGCTTGAAGATGCAAGAAGATACTACACAAATATTGTAGGGAAATATGGACAAAACGTTCAAAATCTTCTTAAGAAAACAAATTCTTTAGATATAAAAATGATATGCCCACTTCACGGTCCAGTATGGCGTAGCAATTTAGAATATTTTATAGACAAGCATGATAAGTGGAGTAAGTATGAGCCAGAAGAAAAAGGTGTACTTATAGTTTACGGAACAATGTATGGAAATACAGAAGCTGCTGCTAATGAATTAGCAACAACATTAGTAAAAAAAGGCATGACAAATGTTGTTATGTATGATGTTTCAAAAACTCATGTTTCCTATTTGATATCAGAGACATTTAAATATAGCCATGTGGTACTAGCTTGCGTAACTTATAACTTAAATATTTATCCGCCAATGCTTAATTACTTGCATGATATGAAGGCCTTAAACCTTCAAAAACGTACTGTAGGAATCATAGAAAATGGTTCATGGGCTATTCAATCTGGAAAATTAATGACTGAATTTTTACAAGGAATGAAAGACATGACTATATTAGAAAATAAAATGACTTTAACTTCTGCAATGAAAAAAGAAGACATAAATTCTATGGATTCACTAGCAGACAATATTATAGAATCAATGAAATAAAAATGTAGATAAGGACTTTCTTATAAATAATATTTATGAGGAGGTCCTTATAATTTTATACTGAAGAGAGTATGTAGGGAGATTTACTTGTAGAGGTAGGTATATGTTTATTAAATGCATATAAGATTGTTGGAATAAAGTGTTGATAAAAACAAATAACTTAAGGACAAGCATGCTCTAAGTTGGCTAAGAACCATCCAAATAAGGGAATAAAATAGTTCGATAACCGAAAAAAATACTTATTATAAAAAACCGTATTTAAATTTATATAATATGTCAATAATTTAGAAAAAGAGAGGAGGAGAATCCTTTGAATGAAGAATTATTGACGCTAATTCATAAGATGAATGATACTTTTAAAAGAGAAAATAAAAGTTGCGAGATATTTGATTCTGAAAATATAATGGTGGAAAAAAAGAGTCTTTGCCATTGTGATAGAAAAGAGTGCCATTATTGTGGTGGAGATAATATAAATAAAAATGGTAAAACAAAACAAGGAAGGCAAAGATATATTTGCAAGGAGTGTGGAAAAAGTTTTTCAGATATGACAGGATCACCATTAAGTTATACGAAAAAACCTGTAGATAAGTGGATTAAATATACATTATGTATAAAAGCGGGGTTCTCTCTTAGAAAAATAGCAGAAATATTAGAGATTAATTTAACCACAAGTTTTCATTGGAGGCATAAAATATTAAGTGTAGCAGGTACAAAAATAATGAATAAAAAACTTAGTGGAACTATAGAGATAGATGAAGTAGGAATTAAAGAATCATTTAAGGGAAATCACAGTTTAAATAAGAAATTTTCTATTGTTAAATCCGATAAAGATAAATATATTCAAAATAATGAGGTTTTTAAAAGAGAAAAAATAATGATATTAAATTGTAAAGATACTAGTGATAATAAATTTATAAAGCCAGTAGCTAAAAGAAATATTAATTTAGAGAGTTTGGAAAAATTTTTAAAACCAATTCTTAAAGAGGATTGTAATTGCCTAGCAACACCAAGTAATTATAAGTACTATTACTTCACAAAAGCTTATGGACTAAAGTTAAGTATGCATGGAGCAATAAATTTATTTAAAGGAATAACGACCAATATATCAGGAATTGATAATAAAATTGCTGCTCAAAGGGGAAAAGCTTTTAAGTTATTTCTTAGAAGTTTTCATAATGTTGCGAGTAAGTATTTAGGCTTTTATATAAATTGGTTTGTAATGTTTATAGTGGAAGATAATCAAGGGTTAAGCTTATTTAGAAAATTTGTTACAGGTAAAAAACAGCTGAGAGTAGAGGATTTTAAGAAAGTGAATTTTAGAGGAGAAATATTAAGAAACAAAAGAGCAGATGAGAGGCTTGTCTTTAAAATATCATAGTCTTAAGTCTCCATCAACACTTATTTCAAACAAAGTCGTATGCAGTTGAAAAAGTTAATTATACTTATTATTAAAAGTCGACAAAAATTTTATTATAGCTAGATAGATATTTTTTAGTCTAAGCAAAATATGCTATTTAAAAAGGATCTCTGAATAAATAAAAGGTTACTACTATCATAAAAATAGCAATAACCTCCAGTAGTATTAAAACATAATTTTAACTTTAAAATCTTTACGACATGCAGGACAATTTACAGTATGGTTTCCTGTTTTTCTTGGCAGACGAAGTACCTTTTTGCAATTAGGGCAAGTGCGATAACGATGAGTTTTTATGTCCTTTAGTCTACGAAATGTTAAAGAAAACTTTGATTTAATAGGATTCCAAAATTTCAAAAACATTTGATTTTCTCTTTGCCTTTTATATATGTTTTTAGAAAAACTTCTATAAAAGGTCAATATAAGAACAATCCATGATAGACCTCTTATTATAGGTGAAGGAATAAAAGAGTTAGCAATAAACAAAATAAAATATAACACAATTGATGCAATATACAATTGGTCGCTACCATATCTTCCATACATAAAACTTACTAACTTATTTTTAAAATTTTTCATATTTAATCACTCCTTTATTAATATGGACCAAAGAAAAAACTACAGAAAAATCTGAACAAGTAATATCCTAAACATATTTTCCAAAAACTGAATACGGGTATACCAAAACCTCTACTTTGATTTTGATAAAAAGCACCACTACCTTGTATTCTGTTTAATAGTAGATGGTATTCGAAATTATTTGGGTCCATTCTTACAGCTGTTCTAGCGTGTTCAAGTGCAGTAATCTGATTATGTATACCTAAGTTTGCAACTGCACTATAGTAATACCATTTAGCACTTCTACTAGGTATATTATTTAGAACATTTAAAGCTTCATTATAATAACCAGAATTCATATAATGAATTGCAGAATTATAATCATTAACATAAGAAGCATCATTACCATATGTATTTTGCCCACCATAACCAGCATTATAACTTCCTTGAGAAGTATAACCTTGCTTAATTTGATTATAAGCACTATTAATTTCGCTCATTTTTCTTGCAGCTGCTTCATTTCCTTGATTTAGATCAGGATGATATTTTTTAGCTAATTTTCTATAGGACTTTGCAATTTCTTCGTCACTAGAATCTGGAGAAACCCCCAGTACTTTATAAGGGTCCGATATCATATTTGGGCACTTCCTTTCTTATTAGTAGCAGCTACATATCTTGTCCACACTCCGGAATAAAGAATATTATCAATAATATTTTTATCTCTTTCAATTGGCAGAGTTTTATACTTTTCGGTACAATCAGCCATAAGTATATTTAGTATAGAAGAAAAGTTGTCAGAGGAAGTGGTAACTAATGGATTATAGCGTTCCTTTTTTATATCTTCTTTCAAATCAAGACATGCATCCATAATATAAATAAATTTTCCAAGAGACTTTCCAAATGCATATAATCTTTCTGAATATTCATCTTCATTTACAACAAAAATTTCACCCATAAGTTCTCCAAAATAATTTGAAGGAATGTCAGGGTTAAGCTCTCCAGATTTCTCAATAAAAGAAAGCTCCTTTAAATACTGAGAAATTTTAGATGATTTATTTGGATATCTTTTTTCAATAAGCTTACACTTTTTCTCAAATAATTTGGCCTCAAATAAAGAGAAAATCTTTTTATCATCCTGCCAATCATCAAGAAATTTATAATATGTAAGAAGAATATTCATATCTGATGCATATTCTGTGATTTTATTTCTCCAAAATTCATGTTCCTTAAAAGGGTGAGAAATACATTTTTCAGTTTCAACAGAAGTATTTTCATTATATAATGAAGTCAGAAAAAGAACAAGAAAAGTCATATCATAAGTTAGGGTTAATCGGCTTATTGGGCCATGTCTATCATTAAGAGTAGAACACAAACCACAATAGCAAGATCTATACTGTTGTTTTTCAGAAACATTTAATTTATCTACATTGGCAATTACATAGCCAAACATTTACCCACCTGCCTTATATATTAAAATTACATTTAATTATACAATATTTTTATGTCTATTTAGTGACAAAATGTAAAAATTAAAACAATTTAATAAGGTATAAATTACTCTAAAACTTTAAATGAAAAAATATTGACAAATAAACTACAATCTCATAATATATGTATATGCATATAAAATAGATCTAATAAAAGTGGAGTTAAATAACAAAAAGATATGAAATGTACATGTTTATAGAAATTTAGAATGCCTTGACAATAAGAAATATTATGGATTAAGATAGGTTTATTCAAGGATTTGGAGGTCAATAAAACTATCTATGGAAAAATCAAATGAAACTAAAAGATTAAAAAATTGTGTTTGTAGAAATTTACGCATGACAACAAGAGTTACTACTCAATATTATGATCAAATGTTTCAATCTGTTGAACTGCCAGCAGCTCAGTTTTCATTATTAGTAGATATATCCTATCGTGAAAATGCTACTATAAGTGAACTTGCAGAAGCTTTGTTAATGGATCAAACCACAGTAACTAGAAATGTTGAAATTTTAAGAAAAAAGGGATATGTTAAGGTGAATCCTGATGGCAATGATTCAAGAAGAAAATGTGTTTCTATAAGTGAAGAGGGAGCAAAAAAACTAAATGAAGCTGTTCCGTTATGGAATGAAGTTCAATCCATGATTGAAAATGAAATTGGTGATGAAAGATTTGAAGAGTTTTTAAAAACCTTGGGGCAGATACAAAGTTTTATTAGTAAAGTTTCTAAAACTTGATTCAAAACTTACTTATTTTTAAGTAAGTTTTTTTATAAAGTGAAACATGTATATACATATTTCTTTTGTAAGTAAAACATTTATGAAAGGAATGTTAAGGGGATGGATGATTTAGCAATAAAAATAAGAGATGAGGCTTTGAAATTAGGTTATGAAAAGTGTGGAATTATAAAAGTTGATGAAATGTATGATTATGAGGATAGATTAAATGAGAGAATAGAAAAAGTGCCAATAACAAAGGGCTTTTATAGTAGATATTATAATTTTGCTCATTTACAGGATACCTATCCATGGGCAAAATCTATAGTTGTTTGCATAAAAAGATATGATAACTATCACGTTCCAGAGCATTTACAAGGTGTGATTGGAAAGACATATATGTTTGATAGCAGGGTAGATGAAAAATCTAAAGAATTTCAAGATGGACTAAAGTTTGAGAAGTATATGCAGGGGTTAGGAATTAAGACTCATACAGAAAGAAAATTTGGAGTTACAGGTATGAGATGGGCGGCACTTAAAGCTGGACTTGGAATAATACGTAGAAACAATTTTTTCTATACAGAAAAAGGATCCTGGCTTACTATTGAAGCTTGGGTTATAGATGAAGAACTAGAATGTAAGGAAACTCCAAATATTAGGGCATGCTCTGAAAAATGTAATTTATGCATTAAAGCGTGTCCTTCTAAATCTCTATCTGAACCATATACAATGAATCCTTTAGCGTGTGTATCTTGCCTTACAACTTTTGCTGGAAGAGATATGCCGAGTGAAATATTTAAAGAAGCCATGGGTGATTGGGTATATGGATGTGATGTTTGTCAGGATTCATGTCCTATGAATAAAAATAAATGGATAGGAAATGAAGAGTTCCCAAACTTAGAAGAGTTAAGTAAAAAGATATCTTTAGAGAAGATAATCAAAATGGATTATGATTTTTTAGAAAATGTGTTGCAGAAGAAGTTTTGGTATATACCTAAAGATGATGTGTGGAAATGGAAGGTTAATGCAATAAATGCCATGATAAATACCTATAAAGAGGAATATAAAACAAGTATATATGAAGCATTAGAAGATTCGAATCAAAAGGTCAGAGAAATGGCAGACTTTGCAATTAAAAAACTAAACATTTAACTATTATCATTATGAGTTTATCTTTAATATTATAATTTAAGAGAACTTAGTAAAGAAGATGATGTTATAAATGAATATTGAAAGAAAGTATGAATACAAAAACAGAGGGTTAATATTAGCAATAGTAGTGCTTCTACCCTTTATGGGCACTCTAGACAGCACAATAATAAATGTTGCATTACCTGTAATGGTAAAAATATTTAATGTAAATATGACATCTGTTCAATTAGTGGTGATTTCTTATTTAGTTACAATAGTTAGTACAATTTTGTTTTTTGGACGCTTAGGAGATATAAAAGGGAAATCAAAAATATTTAATTTAGGATTGCTGGTTTTTACTATAGGATCATTGTTATGCGGATTATCAAAAAGCTTCAGTACCTTAGTTGTTTTTAGAATAATTCAAGCGTTAGGAGCCTCAGCAGCTATGGCAAACAATCAAGGGATAATAACTCAGGTATTTCCAGCAAGTGAAAGAGGGAAGGCACTTGGGATAAATGCAACCTTTTTAGCTCTTGGAACAATGCTTGGTCCTGCACTTGGAGGATTTATAATTTCCTACTTAAGTTGGCACTATATATTTTTTATAAATATACCAATAGGAATAATTGCAGTGATAATGGGATTTAAAATTCTACCTAAAAAACTAGAAAATAAAAAAGAAAAAATTGACTTCTTGGGAGCTGGAATATTTGGAGCAAGTGTTATATGTTTATTCTGTTCATTATTAGTAGGACAAAGAGTAGGATATGATAACTATTTGATAATTTTAGGTTTTATAGTAGCAATATGCTTATTCTGTGTATTTATATATATAGAAAAAAAGCTTAAATATCCTCTTATAGACCTTTCGTTGTTTAAAAATTCACTTTTTTCAGTGGGGATATTGTGTACATTTATATGTTATGTTGCATTTAACAGCAATAATATGGTTCAACCCTTTTATCTTCAAGATGTATTAAAAATGAGTCCAAGTTATGCTGGAATGGTTATGATGATTTCACCAATAATAATTACAGTACTTGCACCTTTTAGTGGACATTTATCCGATAAAATTGGTTCAGAATTCTTAACTTTGGTAGGTTTAGCTTTAATGGGAGCAGGGCTTGGATTAATGGCAACTTTAAATGAAAATTCAAGCCTGTATTCTTTAGTAATATTTATAGCTTTATTAGCAGTTGGAAATGCGCTATTTTTATCTCCGAATAACTCTCTTGTTATGTCTTCAGCTCCGAGCAATAAACTAGGAATTGCAGGAAGCATAAATGCTTTTGTGAGAAACTTAGCTCAAACCTCAGGAGTTGTCATGGCTACATTGCTTTTATACTCTTTTATGAGTATTAAGATGGGGGAAAAAGTTTATGGATATGTTGAGGGTAGAAGTGATGTATTTATATATGGAATGAGATATGTATATATAGTAGCAGCAATTATCTGCTTAGTTGGGGTTTTAATTACTGGTATTAGATTAAAAAGAAATAAAAGTTAAAAGATTTATATAGTGGAATATTAAGAAAGCACTCTATTTTGGATTGATAGAGTGCTTTTAGGTTTAAATTACATTATAGCGTTTTAACAAATCTTCTATTACAGTTCCAGAGATTTTTTTAAGTCCTATTTTTTCTACAATACCTACAAAAAACGGAACCTTCATATCAGTAAGTTTCTTACCATCCATCATTTTTGAAGTAGCATCTAGTAATGCTCTTACATCATAACAAGAATTAAATACTTCAGGTACTCCACGGTCAACATCAAGAAGTGTATAAACGGCTTCCATAGCTGTTCTTACAGAGTATTCTGTAGTAAATACTGTGTCACGAACAGTGTCTGAGAATTGTCCAATAAATGCAAAGTTTACACTTCCTTCTGGAACAACTTTAGGTCTATCTCCTTCTGTTCTTGGCATAAAGAAAGCAGTTATATATGGCATCATACATGGAATACAGCGAGCTGAATTTAGAGCCATGTCATGAATTTGAGCTTCTGGAACGCCTAAGTGATATAACCATTCCTCAGTGATTTCAAGACCTGTACATTCTCTCATAGGTTTTTTAATATAGTTTCCAGGAACATCTAAAAATAATCCATATATCCAAACTACAAGCTGATTTTTAGGTTGTTCTTTAAAATGTGGCTGACGGTTTAAAGTATAACTCATAAGCCAGTTTGAGTCCTTTACTGATATTATTCCACCTGTTACAACCTTTCCGCTAAAAGGATCTCTTTTGCAGACTTTTTCTATATATGGAGGTATTTTATCATCAAGAGTAGTTACTGTTGCAGATTCCCAAGAAGTTGCCTTAGTATCAGTACAGAACTTATCAGGATGACCAAATGACGGATCTTGTTTAGATATGTTTCTCCAAAGTTCCCAACAGCCACCAGGAGAATCATTAAATGTAGGAGCATGATCATTATCTCCTAAGGTTGAATTTTCTGTACAGCTACCATTTGTAACAAATACTAAATCATCCTCTATTAAATCAATAGATTCTTCCTTTCCTCCTCTTAAACATACAATTTTGGTAGCAACCTTTTTACCTTTATTTATATCAAAAACAACATTAGTTACTTTAGTATCATATTGAAAATTAACACCATGAGCTTCAAGGTATTTTATCATTGGAAGTATTAAAGATTCATATTGATTGTATTTAGTGAACTTTAATGCAGAGAAATCAGGAAGTCCTCCAATATGATGAATAAACCTTTGAAGATATAACTTCATTTCTAAAGCACTATGCCAATCTTCAAAAGCGAACATGGTTCTCCAATATAACCAAAAGTTAGAAGCAAAAAAATCTTCAGTAAATACATCAGTAATTTTTTTGTCATATAAAGCTTCATCAGTAGTCATAAATAGTTTCATTATTTCCATTGAAGCTTTTTCAGATAAAGTAAACTTATTATCTGTATGAGCATCTTCACCTCTATTTATAGTTGCTCTCATAAGAGAATAGTTAGGATCTTTTTTATTAAGCCAATAAAATTCATCTAAAACAGAAGCGTCTTCAGTTTCAAGTGAAGGGATAGATCTAAATAAGTCCCATAAACACTCAAAATGATTTTCCATTTCACGTCCGCCTCTTATAACGAAGCCTTTTTGCACATCATTTATACCATCGCAGGCACCACCTGCAATATTTAGTTCTTCCAAGATATGAATATGTTCACCTTTCATTTGACCATCACGAACTAAAAAACAAGCAGCAGCTAAAGAGGCTAAACCTGACCCTACAAGATAAGCTGATTTTCTATCAACATCTTTAGGTTTTTGAGGACGAGCAAATGCCTCATAATTTCCATTACTATAATACATTTTAAATACCTCCCAAATAATTATCTTTACCTTACAAGTAAATGATAGAAAAATTAGGGGAAGGTAACAATAGACAATAAGGATGGGATGACTAAAATTTATACATTTACACAGGATTGTCTAAATATGTTTATCAGTTCTAAACTTTTCAAGGGCCTTAACGATATCACCGTGAATTAAAGTGTTAACTTTTTCTATAATTGAAGCTGGATTTTCTCTCATACCTTTAGAAATCCATTCAAGCATAAGCCCTACAAAAGCATATTTATAGAAATTTGCAATAAAAGCTTTATCATCCTCCCTTACAGGTATACCAGAAGCTTTTTCTTCAATGACACCAATTAAAAGTGTGTATGTTTCATTATAAAGAAAATTTTCTAGATGTTCTCTGTTTAAAGAATGATAAGTATTTATAACAAAGTTATTATTTTCATATACATATTTAAAAATTTCATTAAAACCTTGCTGCCAGGTATCATAGGTTTTTTTGTTGCCTAAAGCTCTTGAAGCTTCACTAGTATAAATCCATTCAACAAGATCATATATGTCTTTAAAATGATAATAGAAGGTTTGTCTATTAACTTCACAATCGTTTGTGATATCTATAACAGTAATCTTATCTAAAGTTTTTTCAGCCAAAAGTTTTTTAAGAGATGAGGCAAGAGCCTTTTTAGTGGTTTGTGCCATAAATCTTCCTCCAAATACAAATTTCCTAATATAATAATAACCTAAGATTTTAAACTTAGGGCATAATAATGTTAGTATAAGTTTAAAATTAACAAAAATTTGAAAAGTATAGTTTTTATCTAACTGAGTATTTAACATAAATGAGTGAATAGAAATACTACAATGATATTATTGTAAATAAATTGCTATAGGAACTATTAAATTAGATGTTATTTTTATATAGATATGTTAAAATACAATATATTATAGAAATTCTAGAATATCACATAGAAGGATTCAATAAAACTTGGAGGCGAACCAATTCAATGGGGGCAAATAATAAAAATCTTAATGAAATGTTAGAAAATTTAAAAAAGAATAAATATAAATTTGAGGAAGCTACTATTGAGTTCGCCCATGAAGTATATTCCTTATGTGTAAAGGAAAAACATGAAAGGGGCATGGCTTTTGTACTAAATTTTTTAGGAAGAGCTTACTCTGATATGAGTAAATATGAAAAAGCAATGGAATACTTATTTACTTCTATTAGAATTGCACGAAAACATGGGATAAATGATATACAAATAAGATCGTATATAAACATAGGCAATGTTTATTTTGATATGGGAGAATATGAAAAAAGCTTTGAACACTATAATTCAGCGAAGAATCTTACACCAAATCTTAAAGAAGGAAACAATTATTATGAAGATTCTAGTTTTGAGTTATACGCAGCAAAAATTTATAACAATATGGGGGAAGTATACAGAGAAGTTAAATGTTATGAAGAAGCTTTAATGAACTATAATAAAGCATTAGATTTTTATAATAATATGGAGTATAAGGATACATTAGGAATAGGAATAGTGTATACCAATTTAGGAAATATAGAATATCAGCTTGGTAACTATAACAAAGCACTTGAGTATTTAAATAAATCCTACAAGTATTTAACTAATAATGAATATAAAATTTCTATAGTTGAAGCTTGTGGCTTATTGGCATTAGTTTATGAAAAGCTTGGAGATTACGAGAAGTGTGAGAGATATTTTTCAGAAGCTTTTTCTATAGCAGATGAAATTGACTATGCCTATATTAAAATAGAAGTTCTTATGGATTACAGTAATTTTCTTGAAAATATAGGTAAATGTGATTTAGCAATTGAGACACTTGTTGAATTATATAAAATCTCCATAGAAAATAAACTTTATGCAAAAACCATGGAAATATGCAAAAGAGTTATAAGTCTATATGAAAAAATAGAAGATATTCATAATGCAAATAAATATTATAAACTATACTTTGAAAATGAAAAAATGCTTGAACCCATAGAATTAGAAAATAGAGCAAAAAATTTAAGAATAAAGATTAAGGTAGATAATCTTGAAAATGAAAATAAGAACATAACAGAAAAAAATGAAAACTTTAAAAGAAGAGCTGATGAACTAGTAGAAATTATAAAAAATATTTCAATAATAAGTGAATTAGGAGAAAAGATTACAACAACATTAGATTTAGATAAAATATTCGAAATGATTTATGATACAATTAAGGTTTTTATGAAAGCTAATACCTTTGGGATTGGTATATATAATGAGGAAAAAAGAAAAATCAAATATCACTATTATATAGAAAATAAAGCTAAAATAAAAGTTAGTGAAACTGATTTTAATAATAGTTCAAGCATGGCTGTAAAATGTTTAAAAGAAAATAAAATTATAGTAATTAACGACATGGTAAATGAGTATTTAAACTATATAGAAGATGTAAATTATATTAATAATAAAGATAATGAAGAACTTAATTCAGCTATATTTTGTCCATTAATAATAGATAATGACATAATAGGAGTACTTACAGTACAGGCAAATGAAAAAGACTCCTTTACAATGCTTAAAGTTGAGATGATAAAAGCACTTTCTTCATATGCAGCAATAGCAATAAATAATGCAATTAAATCAAAAAGTTTATTCATTGAAGTTGAAGAAAGAAGAAAGGTTCAAAAGCAGCTAGAAGCTACAAATAATAAACTAAAGTACTTATCGGAATATGATGGATTAAGCAATATACCCAATAGACGTAAGTTTGACTTTGTAATTGGTGATGAATGGGAGAGAGCTAAAAAGAAGGGGAATAGTATATCTATAATAGTTTTTGATATAGACTGTTTTAAGCAGTACAATGACAATTATGGACATACAGAAGGGGATAAGTGTATTATAACCATAAGCAATGAACTTAGAAAGTCTTTAATTAAGGATTATTTTGCTGCAAGATATGGTGGAGATGAGTTTGTTATTATACTTCCAAACACAGAATTAGAAGAAGCAATAAACTTTGCTGAAGGTTTTAGAAAAAATGTAGAGAATTTAGGACTAGTTCACGAATTTTCTAGGGCATCTAACTTTGTAACTGTGACCTTAGGGGTATCCTCTGTAGTACCAAATGACTATTTAGCGTATATTGAGCTTATAAAAAAATCAGATGAAGCCCTATATGAAGCAAAGGAAAAAGGAAGGAATCAGGTAGTTGGATTATTTTTGTAAAAACAAATGATTTTATGTATAAACATACAAATATTAAAAAACACGTCTTAGGGCGTGTTTTTTACATTTATTAATCTATATAGTTAAATTCAAAAAAACTATGTAGATTGATAAATAATAATAGAAAAAATTATTACATATTATTACACAATTCTACCAATTATTGTTGTTTTTTACCTTCAACTTTGATAGAATTTTATTTAGTCAATAATTTAACTTAATTTTTTATAAAAAGGCCTGCGTTATGTAGGTCTATTTTTAAGAGATAAAATAATATATTAGAGGTGATTTTTTGTTAAAATTATTTGATAGATTTGTCAAATATTTAAGGAAAAATACAGAGGATAAAATTAATAAATATCTAGATAAACACATGATAAACCCTATTAGTGAGTCATTAAAAATAGCACTTCTTTATGGAGCTATTAGCATTTTATGGATTTTGACTTCTGATGAGATTTTACTTAGAATTTCAGGAAGTATTGAGAGATATAAAATTCTACAAACCTATAAAGGTTTGATGTTTATATTTATTACTATGCTAGTGATATTTCATTTAGTATTTATTAGAATGAAGGTATTAGGTAAGGTTTTAAATAAAATTGGAACAAGTTACGATGAATTAAGTACTGCACATGAAGAACTAATAGCCTTAGAAGAAGAACTTAGAGAACAATTTATTAAGTTACAAGAGAATAAAGATGCCCTTTATAAAAGTGAGCAAAGATATGGACTTGCCGTTGAAGGGGCTGATTGCGGTATATGGGATTGGGATTTAATAGAAAACCAAGTGTATTTTTCACCTTTGTGGAAAAGTTATCTTGGATATGAGGATTATGAAATAAAAAACACATATGCTGAATGGGAAAACCTTCTTCACCCTGAGGAAAGAGATGAAGTAACACTTAAAATTACTAGCTATACTTTATCAAAAGAAGGCTCCTATGAAAGTACATACAGAATGAGGTGTAAAAATGGTGAGTATAAATGGATATATAGTAAAGGGAAAGCCATAAGAAATGAAGAAGGAAAAGTAATAAGAATTGCTGGATCTCATACAGATATTACTGAAAAGAAGTTATTAGAGGACAAAATTAGCTCTATGGCATATATTGATAAGCTGACAGAACTTCCTAATAGACTTTTATTTGAAGAAAAAGTAAGTGAGTTAATTGAAGTAAAAAAACTTACAGATGAAGGTTTTGCATTAATATATATGGATATAGATAACTTTAAACATATAAACGACATGTTAGGACATGAATTTGGAGACTTACTTTTAAAATCTATAGCTAATATTTTAAAAGATTTTATTAAATACCCTAACTTTGTAGCAAGATCTGGTGGAGATGAATTTGCTATAATTTTTGATAACATTAAAGATAGAAGAAGTGTAGTAAGTGAAGTTGAGAGGTTATTAAAAGAGCTTAGAAGAAGCTGGAGTATAAATAGTCAAGATTTTTATGTTTCTTACAGCGTAGGTATATCTGTTTATCCAGAGCACGGAATAAATCTCTCTTCGCTATTTAAAAGTGCAGATATTGCAATGTATTATGTTAAAAAAGGAATGAAAGATAACTACTGCTTCTATTCATTAGAAATAGAAAATAAAAACTTGAACTTGATTAAAAAAGTCAACTATTTAAGACAGGCTATAAAGAAAAAAGAGTTTTATCTTCTGTATCAGCCAATAATAGATTTAAATAGTGGGGAAGTAATTGGGGGAGAGGCATTAATAAGGTGGAATCATCCGATTATTGGGAATATACCACCTATGGAATTTATACCTTTAGCTGAGGAAAGTGGCTTAATAAATGATATTGATAAATGGGTATTAGAAACTGTTTTAATACATAAAAAAGAATGGAAAGAAAAATTAAATTCTAATATAAAAATATCTATAAATATGTCAGGAAAAAAGGTTACAAGTGATAAGGTAATAAACGAAATAAGAAATTTACTAAATGAAAGGAATATAAATCCTAAAGAGATACAATTTGAAGTTACAGAAACCTCTATAATGAAGGATTTAGAGCATTCAACTTATATTTTAAGGAAAATAAAAGAGCTTGGAATAGGCATAGCCCTTGATGATTTTGGCACAGGATACTCTTCATTAACCTATCTAAAAAAACTACCTATAGATATAGTGAAACTAGATAGAGAGTTTATAAAAAACGTTATAAATAAAGAAAGTGATTTAGTAATAGTTGAGCATATTATTAATCTTATACATGATTTAAATTTAGAGATTGTGGCAGAAGGAATTGAAATAGAGGAACAACGTTTGATCTTAAGAGAGAGAAAATGTAACTATGGTCAAGGTTATCTATTTAGCAGACCAATAGCCAAGGAAGAATTTGAGAAGCTGATAGCTTCAAAAGAAAATAACTAGAATGTTCGGAGGAGGACTCTATGCTCCAAATAGATAAGCGTAATATGGATTTTATAAAAGATAATCCTAATATTGTAGAAAACTTATATGATACTTTAAGAATAGTTGATCCTATTAGGAAAAAAGTTCTACAATATAACGAAGGGATTTTTATAGAAAAAGGAGAATCTTGTTTTAGTGAACGAAATAAAAAAACGGTATGCGATAATTGTATTTCTATGAGAGCATTGATTAGCAATAGCACTTGTATGAAGATAGAAAATATTGAAGATAAAACTTACTTAATTTCTGCAATTCCTACTAATATGAATGGGAAAAAGGTTGTAGTTGAACTTATTAAGGATGTAACTAATAGCCTTTTTTATTCAAGTTGTGTTAAAGAAGAGGATTGTACAGTTACTAATATACTTGAAGATATGAAAAAAATAGCTATAGAAGATAAACTAACAGGATTACATAACAGAAGATTTATAGATGAAAGACTTCCTAATGATTTAAATTATTGTATTAGTAGTGGAAAACCTATATCTATGATGATGATTGACTTAGATTATTTTAAAAATATAAATGATAACTTTGGTCATATTAATGGAGATATTGTACTAAAGAAAATCTCAAAAATATTAAAAGGATGCTTAAGGAATGATACAGATTGGATAGCAAGATATGGTGGAGAAGAATTCCTAGTATGTTTTCCAGGGGTGGAAAATTATGCAGCTATAAAAATAGCTCAGAGAATGAGAGGGAAAATAAACAAAACAAAAATTAAACTTAGTGATAATGAAATCATAAAAATTACTGCATCCATAGGGATATGTACAGTTAAGAATGAAAACACTACAGTAGAGGAAATCTTAAAATGTGCTGATAATAAGTTATATGAAGCCAAAAATAGTGGAAGAGATAAAATTGTTTATTAAGGTTAATAAATTTAAATTTTAAGAAAGGGATGAATTAGATAAGGATTCATCCCTTTTAATTTATTTGTTTTTTTTAATCAGCTTGAATATTAAATATCATAGTGGTATAATATGGTTAAAGACTACTATTATATTAATACAATATAGGAGATGAATAAAATGTGGATTGTGGTAGCTTTATTTTCTCTTCTTACAATAGTTCTTTTTTCTGGTAAAGGAGGATTTTTAATAGCTGGTTATAATACAGCAAGTAAAGAAGAGAGAGCAAAATATAATGAAAAGAAATTAGGATATGTTATGGGATCTGGTATGGGTGTTATTACTATTATATTAGCTATTCCTGCAATTTTTAAAGAAAATACTCCAAGGATTTTATATTGGCTTATGCCAATTGCCATTATTGCAGTAACTGTAGTTATAATGATACTCTCTAACACCATTTGTAAAGAAAAAACCCCAAGACCTATTGAGGAAGTTAAAGATATAAATACAGGTAAAACCATAAAATACACCTTGATTTTTCTTGTTGTCTTATTTGCCTCTATAGGATTTCTTTTAACTACTGGCGATATAAAGTTCCATTTAAATGAGGAAAATATCCAGATTGAAGCCTCAGGTTGGGCAGATAAGTCTGTTGATTATAAAGAAATTAAATCTATAAAGATAATGGATAATATTGATATAGGGCGAAGAACAAACGGGATGGGAAGCATTAAACTAAACGAAGGACATTTTAGGAACTATCAGTTTGGGGATTATATTCTTTATTCATACACTAAATGTAAAACTTATATAGTAATGGAAACAGATTCAGGTACTTTAGTAATAAATACTGAAAATAAAAGTGATACTGAGAAGCTCTATGAGGATATTATTGAGAGAACTGAAATTAATAAATAGGAAGTATTTCAATTATCGTTAATCATAAATATTAGATATATGGAGGGTAAATATGATATTTAAGGAGTTTGGAAATAAAGATAATCCAGTTATCATTTTTCTTCATGGTGGTGGATTGTCATGGTGGTCATTGAAACCACAAATTGAAGCACTACAAAATGAATATCTTTAAAAGTTATTAAGAAAAGTGGTCATGGGGAAATTAGTTTAATTCATACAGATAGATACATTGACTTAATAAAATGTTTTTTTGAGAATACTACAAATTAATGGAACTCCTTTGGGGTTCCATTAAAATTATATAATTATTTTGAATCTCTTTGAGAAAAATAATTATACTATATTGACATCATTACTACTGAGTGATACTATATAGTGGTAGTAAGTAATACTTAATAAAAGTGATACTATATAGTGAAGAGGTGATTTATCTGGATAACATTACGGAAATGTTAAAAGGTGTACTGGAAGGCTGTGTTCTTGAAATTATCAGCCATGAGGAGACATATGGGTATGAGATTACTAGAAGTCTCAATGCTCTTGGATTTTCAGATGTTGTAGACGGTACAGTTTATACAATATTAGTGCGACTTGAGAAAAATAAATTAGTGGAAATCACAAAAAAACCATCAGATATGGGACCACCTAGAAAGTTTTTCACCCTAAATGATGCAGGACGTGAGGAGTTAAAGAAGTTCTGGGAAAAATGGGAGTTCGTATCATCAAGAATTAATGAGTTAAAGGAGAGAAGGTAATGAATTTTTGGGATAAAATCACAGGAAATGATATGACCAAAGAAATGAAAACTTTTGAAGCACGAGTAAAAAAGATGCCAAATGATTATCAAGAGGTTTGGGAAAAAATTAATGAAAATCTTTGGGAGTATTCAGATTTCACAGGTCGTAACTTAATGCCAATTCTTGATGGGGTGATTGGTATGCTTGAAGAAGCTGCAGCAGAGGGGCAGAGTGTAGAGGAAGTTTTGGGTGACGATATTAAAGGTTTCTGTTCAGCGTTAGTTGGAGAAGAAGGGGCAAAGTCTTTTCGTGATAAATGGCGCAAGCAACTCAATAATAATATAGCCAAAAAGTTAGGTAAATAGGAGCATGAGGATTAATAATCTTCATGTACAGAATAAGGAATACAAGGAGGGTAAAATGAGAATACAAGATATTATAGAAGGCAAAAAAGAATGGCGCGCGCATGTAGCTCGTGTCAAAGGGCTACCCAAAGATTATCAGATTGTTTATAAAGAAATTGAAAAATATTTATTTAAAGTAGGTCCTGTTGAACTAACTGATGGGATAAGTTTACTCTCTGGAATTGTAGATCTTTTTGAAGAGGGAGCAGCTCTAGGAAAAGGTGTATTAGAAGTGACTGGAAGTGATGTAGCGGCTTTCTGTGACGATCTAATTAAAGATTCAAAAACTTATGCTGATATATATCAAGAATCTACTAACCAACAAGTTAACAAGGCCATAAAAAAGGCTACTGATAAAGCAAAATAAAAGGATGATATTAGATTGAATAAATATGAATGGATATTATGTCCAGTATGTAGAAGTAAAACACGGGTCAAGATAAGTGTTGATACGATACTTGAAAACTTCCCCCTATTTTGTCCAAGGTGTAAACAGGAAACAATAATCAATGCAAAACTATTGAATATATCAGTTATCAAAGAGCCAGACGCTAAGACGTAGAGCCGATAACAGTGAGTGAAATCACCGTTATTGGTTCTTTTTTATTACACAGACTAAAAGGAGGAAAAAGAAAATGAAGAGAAATATAATACAAATTAAAGGGTTAAAGAAATCTTACAAAGATGTAGAAGTACTCAAAGGAGTAGATTTTGAAGTAGAGCAGGGAGGTATATTTGCATTATTAGGTTCCAATGGAGCTGGAAAAACAACAATGATTAGAATCATGGCTACTTTACTTAAAGCTGATGAAGGAAGTATTGTGATAAATGGTTTTGATATTGAAAAAAATCCAGCAGAGATTAGAGCGTCTATCAGTCTTACTGGCCAGTTTGCTGCTATTGATGAAATTTTGACTGGACGTGAAAATCTTCAAATGATAGCAAAGCTTAGACATCTTAAAAATCCAAATCAAGTAGCAGATGAGTTAATTAATCGATTTGGTATGAAAGAGGCAGCAGACAGAAGAGTAGGAACTTACTCTGGAGGTATGAAAAGAAGAATTGATATCTCAATGAGTTTAGTTGGAAATCCAAAGATTATTTTTCTAGATGAACCAACCACAGGGCTTGATCCAGAAGCACGTTTAGAAGTTTGGAAGATAATAAAAGAATTATCAGCTGGAGGAACTACGGTATTCTTAACTACTCAATATTTAGAGGAAGCAGAACAACTTGCAGATAAAATTGCTATTCTTCATGGGGGGAAAATCATAGCTCTAGATACACTAGATGGATTGAAAAAATTATTTCCACCTGCAAAAGTTGAATATGTTGAAAAACAACCTACATTGGAAGAAATATTTTTAACAATCATTGGCAAAAAGGAGGAGGAATAAATGGAATCTGCAAATAAATATTTTTTAAAAGATATGGGTGTTATGTTTGGACGTTCTATGCGTCACATTTTAAGAAGTATGGATACAATTATTACAGTTTGTATCACACCAATCGCCATGATGCTATTATTCGTTTATGTATTTGGTGGTGCAATCCAAAAAGGTACAGAAAAATATGTTAATTACTTATTACCAGGTATAATGTTAATGACTATTGGAAGCGGAATTGCATATGTAGCTTATCGCTTATTTATGGATAAACAACATGGCATTTTTGAACGCTTTCACTCTATGCCCATCTCTCGTTCTACAGTACTATGGGGACATGTATTGACCTCATTAATTTCTAATGGAATATCTGTAGTAGTAATTATACTTGTTGCATTATTAATGGGGTTCCGTTCCTCAGCAGGAATCTTAGAATGGTTATCTGTATTTGGAATACTTGGGGTCTTTACACTTGCTTTAACTTGGATAGCTGTAATTGCAGGACTTGCTGCTAAAACCCCAGATGGCGCAGGAGCATTCTCTTACCCAATTATATTTTTACCATTTATAAGTTCTGCATTTGTACCAACAGAGACTATGCCGAAAGTAGTGCGTACCTTTGCAGAAAATCAGCCTATAACACCTATAGTAGAAGCTATTCGTGATTTGTTAGCAAACCAACCAGTAGAAAATGATATCTGGATTGCCCTTACTTGGTGTGTAGCAATAATAGTTGTTGGTTATATGTTTGCAATGAGGCGTTACTCTGAGCTGTAGAAGCTTCAGTTTCATTAAAATCATTATGTCCTATTCAATTATAATGTGATAAAAAGGTAAAAAAGGAGTATAATTGACATATGGTAAAAATAGTTTAATAAACCTTTTGGGAATATAGTAAAAGCGGGTGATTATTATAGAGAAAATGAGAAAAATAGTAAAATCAAAAATGTTTTCTGCCATATATTTTGTGTGTGCTGCAGGTACTCTTATTTATTTTAGAGACTATGATTCTAAATTCACATCTAAATTACTTTTATATTGGGTTATGTTTTCTTTAGCAATTAGATTAATTGTAGATAAGAAGTGGGTTCAACTAGGTATTTTAGCATTAATATTAGTTCTACTAAATGTTTATTTATTCTAAAGTAGTACAAGGTATGAAAAATATCTATTCTAATATTGTTTTTTGTACAGGAGAATATAATGAAAAAGAATTTGAAACAAAGAGCTTTAGAAATAGCAGAATTTATTTTTTATAACATCATACTTGGAGTAGCTGGTTGGCTAGTTATCAGTTGTTCAATTAAATATCAACAGGAATTTACTATCTCAAATGGAGGCAATAGATTATATTATTTATTATTAAGTGTAGCTCCATTTATGATATATGTTTGGTTCTTATTTACAACTGATAAAAGAAATAAGTGGAATATTTCTTATGAAAACATAAACTTCATTTCTCGTGTAATTGTAGCTTTAACAATAATAGTATTGAGCGGTATTTTTGGCATTGCAGAAATTTTTGTTTAAGGTTTATCCATTAAAACAGGGAGATAATTAAAATTATTAAAACTATCTAAAAATCATAAAAGCAAACATTACTGTAATTATAATTAGGGCTATAATTCCAGCAGTACGATTATATTTAATAATATCCTCACTTGGTTCAAGATTGTCTTGCTTAAATTGCCATCGAGAAATATAGAACTCTATTAGTAGAAATACTAGGAAGAATCTCCAAACACTATAAAAATACTGGCGGCTCATACTTGAGACGCCGTATTTTTATAGAGAAAGCCGTAGAGAAGTAGGGAAGGAAAGCCGTGGAGAAGTAGGGAAGGAAAGCCGTGGAGAAGTAGAGAAGGAAAGCTGTGCACCGCTATTCGGTAGACGCGATTCTCAGCGTCAGTCTAATCCTTTTAACCTATGCCCTGTGGATGTTCGAAGAAATTCATCAAAGCATTTTAGCTTATGAAGGGGCAAGAGTGATTTAAAACAGATAAGATAACATTATTTGAAAATTAAACCGCATATAGATATATAGATAACTATATATAGTGTTTATGCTGTTTAGAGGGAATTGGTGTAGTATTTAGATTTATTTTTGAGAGGAAATTATGGGGAAGTTTAAGGAGAGATATATAGAAAAAAGCAATCAAGAGTTTAAAGAAAACAAAAATAAAATAGATTTTGATGTTAAAAAGATAACTGTAGATCTCAATGGTGAAGAAGTATTATTAGAAGATTACTTAAAAGTTGCTAAAGGAAATATCTATGTAGTCGCTCCAAAAGATAGATTACATCTTTGGGGATGGAATGATTTTAGAGAGCATACTAGTTCAAGATTGTTAGGATATGATGTTGATGGAAATAAAGTTCTGTATCAAATACTTGAGAGCAAGAATGAAATAACATATAAAGAGTTGGAGGAGTTTGGATTATATATTTCAGCTTTTTAAAGGACTTACTATTAAAAGTAAGTCCTTGATGCGTCTGCGTATCTTGTTATGAATTACATGTTATTCAAAAAATAAATAAGAGTAAAATTTCGCCCGCTTTACTATATAATTTTCATAAGTTTTAAAAATAAATATCAGAAAATTCAACATTGGTAATCTCTACAAGACGGTTATCAAGCAGTTCTACCATAGGTTTATCGGAAACCTTTTCTACTAATTTATCGGAAGGAAGAAGTATGGTGAAGGTACTGCCTTTTCCTAATTTACTTTTAAGAGATATACTTCCTCCTAAAGCTTCTACAAACCTTTTTACAAGGGATAAACCGATTCCTGCACCCTCTGCATATCTTGATATAGAACTATCAACTTGTCCAAATTTTTCGAAAATTAAATCTATCTTTTCCTCAGGTATTCCAATTCCTCTATCCCTAACTTCAATGCATATACTACCTCTTAAAGAACGCATCTTCACAGTAATTATTTTTTCTTTTGCTGAAAACTTAATAGCATTAGAGATAAGATTTAATAGTATTCTCTCATATTTCTCATCATCAATCCCAACTATTTTTTTAACAATTGAAGATATAAATGTTACAGAAACACCTTTTTCTAAAGCATAGGTATTAACAGATTCAGTAATGGATTTAGTAAGGTGTACGATGTCTATATTTTTCTTGTTTATTTTAATATTACCAGAATTGGCACGAGTAATATCAAGAAGGTTATTAACAAGCCTCATTTGTATTAAGACATTTTGTTTTATCATTTTTACATAGTTTTTGGCTCTATCTGATAATTCATCTTTACAGATAGAGTTTATAGCCTGAATAGCAGAGTTAATAACGTTCAAAGGAGTCCTAAACTCATGGGATATGATTGATAAGAACTCATCTTTCATTTCTAATGATACTTAGAGATGATGGGGGCTCTCCCTCTTTTATTTAGTTTACAATAAGTATATAAGTTTTATCAAAGAATACTTTATTCCAATATTGGAAATATATTCTCGAGTGGTGTATAATATCTATATTAAGTGTCGGAATGGGGGATATCGTTAAATGGATGGAGGATATTATGCCATAAAAGGATTTTGTTTTCAATATGATAGAACAATATTCAACATACTCAGTAATACTAATTTGGATGATGTAGTTGAGATAGAACAGAAAGAGGATATTAGCGATAAGAGGACAATCTATCAGATAAAATATAAGGAAGCATCTGATTTTTCACCTTCAACTATTAAAAAGCCAGTATGTCAACTTATTGACATATTCAAAACTGATAAAAGAGATATTGTACTATATTCTTATTTTAAGGACAAAGGGAAAGAAGTTAAAAAGCTAAGCATAGAAGAGTTAAATGAAATAATTGGTAATTGCAAAATAAAAACAAAGCAGTATGTATTCGATGAAACATTAAAGCAAGAGTTTATAGGCAAATTTACACTGGAATTCTCCGAAAATTACATTAATCAATTTGAGAATGTTATTAATAAGATAAAAGAAGTGTTTAGTTGTGATGAAGATACTGCTCTAATAATATATCCGCAAATATATAAATATATAGAAGGTAAGGTTATTCATAACAATCCAGAAAATGTAGATAAAAGAACATGCTCAAAGAGGGAACTAATAAAGCGTATTAAAGAAAATAAGGAAATAATGTTTCTTTCAGCCTATAGCGAGTTTATTGGTAAGGAGCGGTATTTGAGTTTAATTAAGAAAAGGTACTTTGTAGAAAGTAATATAAGTCCAATAGAGAGGATATTTATCATTGAAGTTGAAACGGATATGACGGTTCATGAATTGAAAGATATTACTTTAGCTTTGAGAAATAGATTCTATAAGCCATATAAGCAGATGATAAAGTCACCAGCTCCGTATATTCTATTTAGAGGTGTTGATTCAGATAAGTTAATAGAATTGAAGAGTGAACTTGCCGGAGAAGGAATAAACTTTAGGGATGGACATGGTTTTTATGGTAGTGAATTCGCTGTAAAAAATATAACAGAAAAATGTACAATACACAATAACATATCTGTGAAATTTGTAAATGATGAAACACTTCTTGAAGTTGTTGTGAATAGTATAGGGACAACAAAGAAGATGTTCCACTTTAGTAATAAAGAATCAGAGGCAATAGAATCAAAGATTAATCATGTGAAAATTAATGTTGAATCAGCAACTGATATTATACAGATACTAAAATAGGGGGGGATTATTGTGAGTGATGAAAGAATTAGGGCAGAGGTTATAAGTGTAAAACCAGATAAAGTGAAAATCTCAATCGATAATATTGAGGACTTTAAAATTGCAGAACAGGAGCTAAAAGTAGGTTCGTACCTACAAGTTTCTGATAATGAGGATGTTATACTAATTGCTATTATTGAGAGTTTTTCAATAGACTTAGTAGACGTAAAGAAAATGGACGAAAATGGAATAGTTGAAATTGTTACTGAAAGAAAGTACATAATTGAAGCTAGCCCACTTGGTACTATTAAAGATGGTAAATTTTCAAGAGGCGGAGACACACTTTCAATACCACCTAAAAATGTAGAACCAGCAGACTTAAAATATATAAAAAAGATATTTGAAGATAGCATAGAAGAAGAAAAAAGATTCTGTTTTTCAAAATTAGCTAGTAATCGTGAAATTTGTGTACCAGTAGATGGTAATACGTTTTTTAATAAGCACTTAGCAATAGTTGGAGCAAGTGGTTCTGGCAAATCTCATACAACAGCTAAGATAATTCAAAGCGCTTGTAATGTTAAAAACGATGGAGTAGATGGTTTAAATAACTCCCATATTATCATATTTGATATACATGGAGAATTTTGTACAGCATTCCCTGACGCTAATATATTAAATGTAGATAACCTAAAACTTCCATACTGGCTGCTGAATGGGGAAGAATTAGAAGAATTACTATTAGATTCAGGAGATAATAATAACTATAACCAGGCTTCGGTGTTAAGAAAAGTGATAACGGCTAATAAACAGTTTAATAATAGTCAGATACCAAAAGAAAAGGTATATTTTGATT
The DNA here is from genome assembly GCF_002320975.1 of Clostridium sp. UBA1652. Classification (NCBI taxonomy): domain Bacteria; kingdom Bacillati; phylum Bacillota; class Clostridia; order Eubacteriales; family Clostridiaceae; genus Clostridium; species Clostridium sp. UBA1652. The sequence continues at coordinate 995 of NZ_DCLI01000020.1, read as the reverse complement.
CTCCCGTAAAGTTTGATATTACTCAAGTAGAAAATTGTCTCATTAATTTTATAAATGAAACAACTAATAGCGAAAACGATATGGTTGTTAAGGTCAAAGGTGATACTAAAGTATTTAGTAGTGATGAAGAGAAACTTAACTTTTTCTTTGAGAAAGTTTACGAATATGATAAGGTACAAAGGGCAAATGCAACTAAAGGACTAGAGGGAGTAAGCAAAGGTACTTACAACGACGGCAAGCTAGATAAATTTGTATTTAGATTTAAAGAAAAAGTAAATAACAATAGATTAAAATTTCTCTTTGACAATGCCCTAAAGAATGTTAGTTTTGAAGAAGTAATAAGACAATTTATTAGTTATAATGAAGACAAAAATTCCAATGTAACCCTTATTGATTTAAGTGGCATACCATTTGATGTATTAAGTATAACAGTATCTTTAATATCAAGAGTTCTATTTGAGTATGGATATTATATGAAGAGAAGGTATGGAAAAGTTGAAACACCGCTTTTGCTAGTTTATGAAGAAGCGCATAAATATGCTCCTAAATCTAGTTTAGTAAAGTATCGTGCTTCAACAACATCCATAGAGAGAATAGCTAAGGAAGGTAGAAAGTATGGAGTTACGCTAGCTATTGTTAGTCAGAGACCTTCAGAGGTATCAGAAACGATATTTTCTCAGTGCAATAGTTTCGTTGCAATGAGATTAACAAATCCTGATGACCAGAATTATGTGAAGAAACTTTTGCCAGATACACTAGGTAATATAACAGAAGTGCTACCATCATTACAATGTGGTGAAGGATTGTTGATAGGGGAATCAGTGATAATACCGTGTATTGTTAAGATTGATGAATGTATTAACCCACCATCATCAAGTAACATTAATTACCTAGAAGAATGGAAAAAAGAATGGCATAAGGTTAAATTTAATGAACTTATTGAAGAGTGGATTAAGTAAATAAATAATAAATGTAGGGGCTGTTGCAAAACTAAA